>DRHE01000373.1 GCA_011049745.1 Spirochaetales bacterium
CATACCCGATGATATCCTGCTGGCACAGAAATTCTTCTGCATTATGAATAGGCCCCGTCCAATGGGACGAGATTTCTACGATGCTGTGTATCTCATGGGAAAAACCCGAACTAATCTGGCGTACATGCAATCAAAGATCGGAATTAGCAATTTCAAGGAACTGCAGGAGAGACTTCTTGATAGATGTGCGGAACTCGACCTGGAAGGACTTGCGGCAGACGTGAGACCTTTCCTCATCAAACCGGGGGATATTGAAAGCGTACGGCTGTTTCCCCAGGCCCTTTCACAGCACCTGGATGTAAATGACTATGAGGAATAAAAGAATAATAAATTCAGAATCCCGGGGCTTACTGAATATGTAGAGTCCCACACTATAGTTGAAAAAAGCGAGGCATCGAGCAGAACGAAGCACATCAACACAGCTCTTGAGTATTTTTCCGGCTGCTCAAGGAGGCGAGGCAATTGGGTAAGGAAATCTTTGCGATACTTGCCGGGTATATAATTGAGTTGATAAAATACAGGGGAAGGCATGAGGAGATCATAAATAAATTATTAGACGATACGGGATGTAAAAATATGCCGGCAACCGGTGTAGAGGAAATCAGGCAGGAAGGTATTGACGAAGGGCTAAAAAATGGGAAACTCGAGGGAAAACCTGAGATAGCTGGGAGCATGTTTTATAAGGCTTTAGAATTCCCGCAATAGCTCAAATAACGCAGTTTATCCCAGGAAGAGATTTGAGAAACTACAGCATAAATAGCTCAACTACTGATCAATAAATGCTGCCAAAACTCAGCCACGGAAACTTAATCCATCCCCTATCTGATACTAATAATCTTCCATTCCACCACACAGTAACCTGTAAACCGATAATATTTCTCTGGCTTCCATATCCACCGGTAAAAAAGTAAATGGATGTGTCTAATCCTCACGATAGGTTCAGGGAAAATGCCCTGGATGAGATACTTTTTGCAGAATCTAAAGATTTTTTGCTTGATATATTAAAGGAGGGATAGAAAGGAAGCAGACACTCATTCTGCCAACCTGCAAAGCGAGCACTGAATTGTGCCAGCTCCCGCCGAGTTCCAAACGGCCCAAACCATCTGGGGGTAAAGCACTATTCCCAGACATACCCGCTCATATCATTTATCCCCAGGAATGCTCAGGGATGCTAATTGATGCTCCTTGAGCATCAATTAGCAAGCCCCCCGCTCTTAGCCGCGAAATGGGAGAACTCCATGGCGAAGGTCGCTCTGCCCTGGGTTATGTTTCTAAGTGAGGTGGAGTAGCCGAACATGTTGGCCAGGGGAACCCTGGTGCGGATATGTTCAGTTACCGCCTTACTTTCCAGGCTGATAATCTCACCCTTGCGGGAGGTCAGGTTACCGATAACCTCACCGAGAAAATCTTTGGGCACCATCACATCCACCTGCATAATCGGTTCTAAAAGCACCGGTGAGGCCTTGCGGCAGGCGGAGTCAAAACCCAGAGCCGCTGCTGCTTCGAAAGCCAGCGGCGTTGAATTGGTATTGTGGTAAACTGCGCCTACCAGGTTGACCTGTATATCGATTGCCGGATAACCATATACCACACCGGAGGAAAAAGCCCCATTTATGCCTCTTCCAACAGCATCAATCAGCTCCTGCGGGAGAGTTTCTGTGGCCAGCTCTGATTCAAAGCTGTTACCCGAGCCTTGATCCCTGGGAGCAACTTTTATGGTAATTTCAGCAACATTTTCCTTTCCGGCAATAATGCGGCGGTATTTTTCAATATGGGTAACAATCCCGGTTATAGATTCCCGGTAAGAAACCTGGGGCTTGCCCACGCGGGCAGCCACCCGGAATTCCTTTATAACCCTGGTTACCAGAACATCCAGGTGCAGCTCGCCCATTCCCGAGATAATCAGCTCTCCGGTATCTTCCATTTCTTTGATCAGGAAGGTTGGGTCTTCCTTCTCCAGTTGTTCCAGAGCGCTTTTTAGTTTTTTACGCTCCGACAGGGTGCTTGGTTCAATAGCTACCGAGATCACCGGTTCCGGGAAATGCATTTTTTCCAGGAGCAGGAGCAGTTGTTCGCTGCCGATGGTATCACCGGTCTGAGCATTCTTAAAACCAACGACCACGGCAATATCACCGGCCGATACTGAATCTATCTGCGATGAACGGTTGGAGTGCATACGCAGCAGGCGGTTGATACGTTCTTTCTTTTTTTTATTGAAATTATAGACGGCGGTCCCATTTTTCAGGGTTCCTGAATACATGCGGATATAGCTTAAGTTGCCCGCTTCACGGTCACTCTGGATTTTAAAAACCAGTGCCACCGGCGGGGCGTCGATGCGGCATTCAATACTGATTTCATGCTCTCTACGGATATGGTGGCCCACTGCAACGGGTACCTCGTCAGGTGCCGGCAGATAATCAATAATTGCGTCGAGCAGCGGCTGAACCCCGATGTTCTTCAAAGAAGCGCCGCAGAATACAGGAACAAAGTGACGATTAATGGTTCCCTTACGTATGGCTTTTTTCAGTAAGGCGGGGGGGATATCCCTTCCCTCCAGATAGAGTTGAGTGATCTCATCAGAAATCGTTGAAAGATGATCCACTATTTTCTCCCGGTATTCTTCCACCTGGTTGCTTCTTGAGGGGCTGATATCAGAGTATGAGAGCGATGTTCCGAAATCATCGCTATTCCAGCGGATCTCCTTTGCTGAAAGAAGATCGATTATGCCTTCAAACCCTGATTCCGAACCGATAGGCAGAGTCAATATAAGGGGTTCAGCGGCCAGTTTTTTTTTCATTTCTTTAATTACCTTAAAAAAATCAGCGCCGATGCGGTCCATTTTATTCACGTAGGCAATACGGGGAACATGATACTGGTCCGCCTGGTGCCAGACGGTTTCCGACTGGGGCTGTACGCCGCCCACAGCACAGAAAATAGCAATGGCGCTGTCCAGTACGCGCAGGGAGCGTTCAACTTCAGCGGTAAAGTCAACATGACCCGGTGTATCGATGATATTTATCTGGTAATCATGCCAGAAACAGGTTGTAGCTGCTGAGGTTATGGTAATACCCCGTTCCTGTTCCTGGACCATCCAATCCATGGTGGCTTCGCCGTTATCCACTTCACCCAGGCGGTGGCTCTTGCCCGTATAAAAGAGAATTCGTTCAGTAGTAGTTGTTTTGCCCGCGTCGATATGAGCCATGATACCGATATTGCGGATTTTTTTTAATTCTGCCATAATTAAATACAACTCGCAGTAAATACTATATATAATAATAGCAATGATGAAAAGGTATTCCTTCATTTTAGTGCTGCTGTCCGCAGCTATACCGCTGGTCTCTGAACCGGATCTGACAGAACCATTGAACAACATAAGAGCACAGAGGGGTTTAGTCATACTTAAGGGGGATAAAGTTCTAAGCCTGGTTGCCTCAGAGTATGCGCGGGAGCTGCTGGAGCGGAAAATACTATCCCACCAGGGCAGGGGGGGAGAGAGAGCTCTGGACCGCTACCGGAACTATGGCGGCACTTCAGTAATTATCGGCGAGATAATCGGCTCGGGTGTTGATTCAAATGTGGTAATCAGAGCCTGGCAGCAGAGCCCTGCGCACCTGGGGGCAATTATAAAAGCGGATTGGACTCACCTTGGCTGGGGTACGGCTCGGGATGGTATAAACAGGATATGGGTGGTGCTCTTTACAGTTAAGAGAGTGGAAAAACTGAAGGTAGAAAAGAAAAACGGGGTATTCATGCTCTCCGGTTTTCTTATTCCGGAAGAGGCGGAACAGCCGCTGCTTTTCTCAGGCATTAACCTGCTCTCCCCCTCGAAGTGGGAGCCTGAAACAGGATATTTCAGTTTTTCTATACCCCTTCAGTCAGGAATGGATTATCACCGCCTGGGCTACAGTTCGATGGACAGCCAAATCAGAATTACCGATGTTTTTTATCCGGAGCGCCTGCTTACATCTTTTCCAGAAAGGGAACGCCAATAAGAGAGAGCCCGTTACGCATAACCTGAAGCACACTATTTACCAGTTCGATGCGGGTTACCACCAGATCCGGATCATCATTGTGCAGAACCGGGTGATCATGATAGAAGCGGCTGAAACTCTTGGCCAGATCATAGAGGTGGCTGGTAATAATAGCGGGATTGAGCTCAACAGCCGCCTGATTTACAACTTCAGGATATGAGGCCAGCAGCTTAATAATCTCCCATTCCTCTTCAGTGGTTAAAAGTTCCGGTTTTACCCGGGCGGGGCTGAAGGAAGCTTGCCTCTCCCTGAACTTACGCAGTATGCTGGCAATACGGGCGCCGGTATACTGCAAGTAGGGACCAGTGTTGCCTGTAAAGAGAATCGATTCAGCCGGATTGAATATCATATCCTTATATGGAGAGGCTTGCAGGAGGTAGTAGTTTAAGGCGCCTAAAGCAATCTTCTCTGCGGTCTGTCTGATATCATCAACCTCGCCCGCTCTTTCCCGGTCGTGGATTTCCTTCCCGGCTAAAGAGACCAGGTTGTCCAGCAGATCATCGGCATCCACAACCGTGCCTTCCCGTGATTTCATTTTGCCCTGCGGCAGGTTCACCATACCATATGCTAAATGGAAGAGGTTCTCCGCCCATTGGTGACCAAGGAGTTTCAGCACCTGAAAAAGGACCTGAAAGTGATAGCGCTGCTCACTGGCCACCACATATATTAATCTATCAAAGGGCCAGTGTTCCTGCCTCTGCACTGCTGTCCCGATATCCTGGGTAAGATAGAGAGTAGTGCCGTCGCTTCGCAGCAGGACTTTTCTGTCCAGATTCTGATCGCTCAGGTCTACCCAGACTGAGCCGTCTTTTTCGCGATAAAAAACCTTTTTTTCCAGTCCTCTAAATACTTCTTCACGGCCAAGCTGGTAGGTTTCGCTCTCCCGGTATATACGGTCAAAGGAAATTCCTGTACGCCTGTAAGTATCTTCGATGCCCTCAATAGCCCAGTTGTTCATTTTTTCCCACAGCTCTCGAACTTCCGGCTGATTTTCCTCCCAGGCTTTAAGCATTTCACGGGCCGCTTCTTCAGCCTCCGGATTATCCTTTACCCAGCTGTTAAAGCGTACGTAATATTCTCCTACCAGGTGATCGCCTTTAAGCTTCTCCTGCTCCGGAGTGCTGTTTCCGCCGAACTCCCGGTAGGCAAGCATTGATTGGCAAATGTGAATACCGCGGTCATTTATCAGGTTCACTCTAAGCACTGCAGCCCCATTCTCTTGCATAATCCTGGAAATGCTCATGCCCAGGGTATCGTTACGCAAATGGCCCAGATGGAGGGGTTTGTTGGTATTGGGGCAGGAGAATTCCACCATTACCTTACTGCCTGCTAATGTACTGTTCCTGCCGTATTCCCGTCCCTCTTTGTTGATTCGGGTTAATATGGAGGCGGAAACAATGGGCCGCGATAGGTGGATATTGAGGTAAGACCCCTGCACTTCCACCTTTCTATATGTGGTTTCTGCGTGGTGATCCTGCTTTATAGCCCCAGCCACACGTTCAGCTATCTCTTTTGGTGAAGTTCTGAACAGGGGTGCAAAAGGGAACATGGGAAAGGCAAGATCACCCAATTCGGGACGGGGCGGAATCTCAGCAATGATCTCTTCAAGATCAATAGAGCGGCCGCTCTCTTTACTGACTACTTCCCTGATCAGCTCGCGCCAGAAAAGCTTATATTCATTCATCAATTCTTGATCAGTTCTTTGAGAGTCACTCCCGATAAGAAGTCTTCAATAAGGTCAGCGAAATTTTGCCAGGTTTGAGTGATCGAACAATTATCCTGCCTGATGCAGGGCTGCTTCGCCTCTTTATCGGTGCAGGGTGCTGGAAATACCTGCTCACCCACAGCATCGAGAATATCTTTAATTGAAATCAGGGCCGGGTCTTTACCCAGTAAGAAGCCCCCTTTTGGCCCTCTGAGGGAGCGGACCAGACCGCTTTTTTTGAGCTTGAAAAAAATCTGTTCGAGGAATTGAGGAGAAATTCCCTCCACAGCAGCAATCTTACTAATTGATACTGGCTGGCCTTTCACGGCTGCAGCAAGATTAATTAGCGCCCGCACCCCATACCTGCCCTTGGTAGTCAACCTCATTTCTTTATCCCTCTGCCAATCTGTTTTAGTTTGAAATTAAATACTACTTCCCCTGTAATATATCATTAAATTTCAATTAAATAAATCATTTTTCTAAGTTAAATTTAATTTGCCATAACCTGTCTACAGAATAGATAATCAGAGAGAGAAGGAAAGAGGCAGCGACGAGAGCGTTGCTTGCGCAGAGTTTCCCTGCCAGGGCCAATGAGCCGCCGGTAATAATTGAGATTAAAGCCGCTGCAGGGCGCATGGGTTTCCTTAATAGTCCGCTGATAATCGGGACGGCCAGGCCGCCGGTGAATACCGCATAACCGAGCAGCAGGGAGGGTATGATACCGCGGGAGAAGATGCCCACTAAGAGGCCGGCTATTCCGGACAGAGCAGTGCATAGCCTCAAGCCCCTGACGCTTTTTATCCTTAAAATATCAACAGATATGATGGCAGACATGGTCAGCAGCGTAGTATCTGCTGAGGAAGTAAATGCGGAAAGCAGGGCCACTACCATCAGCATACTTAATGGAGCAGGCAGAACAGTACGAATGAGCTCGGGCACGGCTGCCTCGCCGCTGATGTCGGGAAACAGAACCCTGGCTTCCATGCCGAGAAGGGTAAATAAAAAAGCGGCGGGAATTATAATTATAACGGCAAGCAGAATGCCTTTGCGGGCCTGATGTATATTCCTGCTGCAGAAAATCCTTGAGAACATATCCGGCCCTATAAGGTAAGTTGAGCCTACCACCAGGAAGAGGAGCAGCAGCTCTTTTAGAGGGAAAGCCGCGGACAGGGGAAAAGAGAAGAATTGCGGCTCCAGGGCCAGCTTTAGTCCCTGCCAGCCCCCTGCTGCGGTCAGTCCGCTTGCCGCAGCCAGGATAACCCCGGTTATAATCAGGATAATCTGTACCAGGTCGGTTCGGATTACTGAAAATTGTCCGCCTGCTACGGTGTAGATAATAAAGACTATTCCTGCCACTCCGGTCCAGTACCATTGAGCCCCCCCCAGAAAGGTGGCAAGTACCAGGCCCGCGGCATTAGCCTGAGCGCCGACAATGCCCATCCAGGCGGCGAGTATCAAGAAAGAGGCAACCTTCTGCACCCGTATGCCGTACCATTCTTTGATAAGGTCGGGCAGAGTGTAAACC
>DRHE01000374.1 GCA_011049745.1 Spirochaetales bacterium
ATCATCCTTACCATCTTTCTAAATTCATCATCCGACAGCTTCACCTGGGGATCTGCTTCTCTATCTTCCGTCTCCACTTCGAGACCATGTTCATCCAGGGGCAGCTCAATCAGGCGGCGGTGGTTAAAGTGGTATTGATTGACCGCCAGATTGTAAGCGATGCGGTATAACCAGGCGCCGAAGGGGACCTTACCCCGGAAGGTTGCTAATTTCTCATAGGCGCGCAGAAATACATCCTGTGTAAAATCTTCAGCCTCTTCAGGGTTGTGAAAAAACTTCAGGCCCAGGTAAAATATTTTGGACTGATGTTTTTCCACGATCTGCCGGAAAGCAGCAGTATTACCCTTAACAATTTTAAGCGCCAGTAAGTTATCATCATTTTTCATTACGTCGGCGAATGATATAATAAACCACAATACCAAGTCCGGAAACTGTTGGCATAATTCCGCCTAATAAAGAGGGCGTAAAACCGGTATACACGGCGAAGAATATTGTCAGGCCAATACCGACAAAAAGAGCAACAATACCGATTAGAAGCAGTTTTTCATCGATTCTATGGCGCGGTGGATTGCCCCCCTTTTCAATTATCAGTATCTGTTTTTTATAATCCCAGAAGAGATAAAAAAAGAACAAGCCGGTTAACATTACTACTGCAGCCAGAGGTATTATAGCTATCAGTATCTGTGCCGTAGGAGTTAAGCCCCCGCCGCTGCCAGGTGCGGCAGCAGCTGCAGTCTGCAACAGGATCATCAAAGGCCTCCTTAGTCTTCAATATCATTGACAGTACGATCAAACAAAGAGTTGCATTTTTAAATATTAATCACCATGTTGTCTTCCGCCTCGATAATCTTGCCGCTGAAGTATGCGGCGGCGATTTTTGAGGGCCCGGCAGGCCAGACCTGGGGGTAAAGATGGGTCAGTACCAGGGTCTTGACTTTGGCCCTGGCCGCCACCCGTGCCGCAGTCAAATAAAAAGTGTTCATCTATCAGGTAGCCGGAACAATTCCTGCCGGTTTCACCTGCTGCTGTGCCTGACCCCAGTATCTTAAGCTGCATCGAAAGCTGTTTTTATCATATTGTTTCCTCCTGGCCGGGTCTGCTTTTGGTATTGGCATGGTAGTGTGCGGACGCCATAGTTTAAGCCAGATCCTTAATATAGCCGGCAATTTTTTCTTTTCTGCGCTCCAGCTCTTCCAGTTTGCTCTTTTCGTTGGCAATCACCTCGGGCGGAGCCTTGTCCAGGAAAGTAGGGTTGTCCAGTTTTTTGCCCGAGCGATCTATCTGGCCTGCCGCTTTTACCCGCTCTTTCTGTAACCTGGCCAGTTCTTTCTCGGTATCAATAACGTCTTTTATGTAGACAAAGGCTTCAAAGCCTATTCCTACAACCGGGATGCTTCCCTGCCGCTCCGGTTCTTCTTCTGAAATATGTAGGTCATGGGAATTAATCAGCAGGGAGATCAGCTGCCGTTCCCGGCTGAAGACTTTAAGAGTAGAATAGCCTTTTTCAGTCTTGATCGCTACCTTAATATCTTTTTCCATAGGAATGGTAAACTCACTACGCAGTGTCCGCACTGCGCGCACCAGTTCCTGCAGCAGAGAGAAATCAGCCACTGCTTCCGGGTTTTTCCGTTCGGTTTTTTCTTCGGGGTAGGCGGCCTTCACTATGCTGAAATTCATATTAGCTACCTTACCCAGCTCCTCAGGAAGCTTCTGGTAGATCTCTTCAGTAATAAAGGGCAGAAAGGGGTGAAGCAGGCGTAATGACTCTTCCAGTATCAGCAGCAGCAGGGTTACCGCCCGGTTTTTTTCTTTTTCGTCGTCACCATAGAGTGAGAGTTTGACGGCTTCAATGTACCAATCGCAGAAATCATTCCAGAAGAATTCATAAACAACCTGGGCCGCATCATTAAAGCGGTAATTGTCCAGGGCTTTCCGGGTTTCAGCGGCTGCTTCATTCAGCTGGTGCAGTATCCAGAGGTCCACCTGGTTGCAACTCAAATCACGGCGATCGAAAAGTTTCCGTCCCGCCAGGTTCATGAGAATAAAACGTGAAGCATTCCAGATCTTGTTGGCAAATTTGGAACCGAGCTTAAAGGTCTCCTTATCCATGAGGATATCCTGTCCCTGGGCGGTAAGAAAGGAGATGGTGAATTTAAGAGAGTCAGCCCCATACTCATCTACTATCTCCAGCGGATCAATTCCGTTTCCCAGGGATTTGGACATCTTTCTTCCATTTTTGTCGCGGATAAGGCCGTGAATATATACGTCGCGGAATGGAGTCTCCTTCATAAATTCCATACCCATCATTATCATCCTGGCAACCCAGAAGAAGATAATGTCATAGCCGGTGATCAGGGTGGATGTGGGATAGAATCTCTCCAGGTCTTTGGTTTTCTCGGGCCAGCCCAGGGTGGAAAAGGGCCAGAGCGCAGAGGAAAACCAGGTATCAAGCACATCATTATCCTGCCGGATATCCTTGCTGCTGCAGGCGCTGCAGCGGTCGGGATCCTCCCGTGAAACAGTCATTTCGCCGCAGGAGTTACAGTACCAGACGGGAATACGGTGACCCCACCAGAGCTGGCGGGATATGCACCAGTCGCGAATATTTTTCTGCCAGTGGGCATAGGTGTTTTCCCACTTTCTAGGGAAGAAATTAACATTACCCTGCTGCCAAGTTTCCAGGGCTTTATCGGCCAGGGGCCTCATCTTTACAAACCACTGGTCTGACAGATAGGGCTCAATTACCGTATGGCAGCGGTAGCAATGGCCCACCTGATGGCTGTACTCATTTTCTTTTATGAAAAAACCCTGGTCTCTAAGGTCTTTTATTACCTCCAGGCGGGCTTGCATAACGGTAAGCCCCCGGTACTTTTCGGGCACATTTTTGTTAAGTGTGCCGTTAGTATTCAGGATGTTGATGCGGCCTAGATTATGACGGATACCGATTTCGTAGTCATTAGGATCGTGGGCCGGGGTTACCTTTACCACACCGGAACCGAATTCCATATCAACATATGTATCCGCGATAATAGGTAATTGTCTGTCGGTGAGGGGAAGTATTGCTGACTTGCCGATAAGCTTCCGGTAACGCGGATCATCGGGATGAACAGCTACTGCGGTATCGCCGAGCATGGTTTCCGGACGGGTGGTGGCAATCTCTATGCTTTGTGAGCCTTCAACCAGCGGATAGCGGTAGTGGTACATCTTTCCACTTATTTCCTGATGCTCAACTTCATCATCAGAAATTGCAGTTCCGCAGGAGCTGCACCAGTTCACCAGATAGTTGCCCTTGTAGATCAGGCCCTTTTCAAAGAGAGATACAAAAACCTCCCTCACTGCTTTGGAAAGACCCTCATCCAGGGTGAACCGCTCCCTGTCCCAGTCGCAGGATGAGCCTATCTTCTGAAGCTGCTTAATGATAATAGCATGATGCTCCTCTTTCACCTTCCAGGTTTCTTTTATAAACTGCTCTCTGCCGATATCCTCTTTTTTTATACCGCGTTCCTGCAGCTTTCTCTCCACTATATTCTGAGTGGCAATTCCGGCATGGTCTGATCCCGGAAGCCACAGGGTGGGTCTGCCGGTCATGCGCCGGTAGCGGATCAAAATATCCTGAAGGCAGTTGTTCAGACCATGGCCCATGTGCAGCATACCGGTTACATTGGGCGGCGGGATGACAATTACATATGGTTCTTTCTCTGTACTCTCATCCGGGGAGAATAGTTTATTCTCCAGCCAGAACC
>DRHE01000375.1 GCA_011049745.1 Spirochaetales bacterium
ATATATGACACTATAACAATTCTGTCAATGCATATATCCCCAACCTGGGCCTGTGGGTTTTAAATAATTCTTCCTCCCGGCCCTATTGAAAATACTGATGGTTCACTACTTATAGGGCAAAGTCTCCCTTGACATTCTTTTTTTTTAATTGTTATGTTACATATATGACAATTGTATCATATAATACATATTTAAATGGATCAGGGTGATGACGATGCAGGAAATACTTACCATTCCCCAGGCAGCTAAATACTGCGCGGTAAACAGGATGAGTATGTGGCGCTGGATCAAATCCGGCTATCTACCCGCATCGGTAACCCCTGGAGGCCACCACAGGATAAATGTTGAGGATTTAAGCGCTTTTTTAAGGGAGCGGGGCATGTATCCCCTGGCCCGAAAGCACTTTCCCCGTAAAAGGATCCTGATCGTCGATGATGACAGGCAAGTTCGCCAGGTACTCGCTAAAACATTGACCGGTCAAGGCTTTGAAACAGAAAGCGCCGCAGATGGCTTTGAGGCGGGTTTTAAGGTTGTGCAGTTCAAGCCTGATCTTATGATCCTGGATCTGATTATGCCGGGCATAGACGGCTTTGCGGTATGCCGGAGCGTAAGGGAAAATCCTGCTACGGCCCATATAAAGATATTAGCCTTTACCGGGTACAGTACTGTAGAGAACCGGGAGCGGATCCTTAAAGCCGGGGCTGACGCTTTCTTTGTCAAACCCACGGACTGGACAACTATGCTTGATTCTATCAAGAAACTCCTTAACATCCCGGCAGAGCAGCGTCAAAAGCCAACCCGCCCTGTTTCAGCACCAGTAAGGCATGGTTGAATGGCTACTCACTATTTAATACTTATACAAAGCGTTTCCATTATTTTCCAATTATGGGCCGTGGTGAGCGCTGTAATCCTGGGATTCCATACAAAAAAAATAATAGCCTGGCTCTTTATAACAGCAGCTTTTTTGCTTATGGCTATACGCCGCTCCCTCCGTTTTCCTGAGCTGCTTACCTCTGATTTCTGCCCCTTATCAGCAATAGATATAGCCATGGAACTGGTAGCCCTGCTGATCTCCCTGCTGCTTGCTTTGGGCATCACGTCAATTCTCCTGTTGGTCCGCTCCTTAAAAGATTCCCAGCACTTGCTGGAAAAGCACAGTTTTCAGCTTGAGAAATTGGTGGCAGAGCGTACCGCTGAGTACAGGAAAGCCAACGAAGAACTCGCACAGTACAACTATGTGATTTCTCACGACATCCGCTCCCCTCTGAGAGCAATACATAACTATGCCGATTTCCTGTATGAAGATCTGGAAGCAACACTTGATGGTGAACAGAAGAACTATCTAAACGGCTTAAAAAGCGCAGTTAATGAGGCTGATTACCTGGTGGAGCAACTGCTGGAGTTCTCCCGAGTCGGACACAAAAAAGGAAATGTGGAGAGCATTGATCTGGGTGTTTTCTTAGAAAAGCTCATTCTGTCACTCAATCTAAAGGCCCAGGCCGGAATTCAAATGCAGGAGCTATGGCCGCAGGTTCAGTGTGACCCGCTGCTTTTACAGCAGGTATTTCAGAACCTGCTGACTAATGCCGTTAAGTTCAATAATTCTCAACCCAAAGAGGGGGAATTGGGCTGGCGGCAGACAGACGGACAGAAATACGAGATCTTTGTCCGGGATAATGGAATCGGTATCGATCCGCACTACCACGACCGGATATTCAACGGTTTTGAACGCCTGCACACAAAAGAGGAATATGAGGGAACTGGCATCGGCCTGGCAATAGTAAAGAAAGCCCTGCATGCCATGAATGGCCATATACGAATCGAATCCAACCCCGGCAGGGGCAGCACCTTTTTCATCACCCTGCCCGGAACCAAAGAAGAGAAAGAGAATAATGACCGGAAATAACTTCACTGTACTGTTGGCTGAGGACAACCACCATGATATTGCAGCCATAAAACGAGTATGGAAAAAGCAGAAGCTTACCAATCCCCTGCATATTGTCCGGGACGGCGAAGAATGTCTTGACTATCTGTACCATCGCGGCAGGTATGCTGATTCCCGGCAGGCGCCTGCCCCCGGAGTGCTGCTGTTGGATATCAGAATGCCCAAAATGGATGGTTTTACTGTTTTAGAGCGAATCCGCAAAGACAAAAAGCTCTGCATGCTTCGTGTAATCATATTTACCTCCCTGCAGGAAGAAGCCTATAAAATCAGGAGTTACAGGCTGGGCGCCTCCGCCTATATAGTAAAATCTGCGGGCACAGAGAATCTAAGTGAAACCATAAATGCTATAAGCCTATTCTGGAGGCTGGTTGAGCTGCCGGATGGATTGAATGAGTATAATTGAAGAGACTTCGCCAATACGCCTGCTGCTGGTGGATGACAATAAACATGACCGGATTGCCTTCCGCCGGAGCCTGGAAAGAGCAAAAACTACTTATAACATTATTGAATTTTCCCATGCTGAAGAGGCTTTAGACTACATTCACCGTAATCCTTCTTCTAGTGATCTTCTGGTATCCGACCAGAAGCTCCCGGGCATGTCCGGTCTGGAATTGTGCCGCCTGATACTTACATATGGAATTGATATGCCTCTGATAATAATCACCGGCGCGGGCACAGAGAATCTGGCTGTTGAGGCCTTAAAAGCGGGAGTCAGCGACTATATTATCAAGGATTCAGCGGGTCGATATCTGCAGCTTTTACCCCTTGTGCTCCTTGATGTCGTCCAAAAACACCGTGAATATTTGCTGCGGAGAAGGACGGAAGCGCAGCTTGAAGAATCGGAAAAAAAATATCGAAGCCTCTATGAATCAAGCCGGGACGGATTTGTAAGGATCGATTTAAAGGGAAATATCCTGGAATTCAATTCTTCCTTTACCGAGATGCTATGCTACAGCGGTCAGGAACTGCTCAACAAGAAGATACAGGAGCTCTCACCCCCTATGGAGCAGCCCCTGGAAAAAAAACTTCTGCAAAGTGAAGATTTTCTGGGGCGCGGTTATTCCGGTTATTATGAAAAAGAGTTTATTAAAAAAAACGGCTCTTCTCTCCTTACAGAGCTGCGATACTACCTTTTGAGGGATGATAACGGCCTGCCTGAAGGAATGTGGAGCTTTGTCAGGGATATTAACCGGGAAAGGACTATCAAGCAGGAACTGGAAGATCGCAATATACTTATCGAGGAAATTCTAGATAAATCACCCATTGGTATCGCTGTACATTCAATCCAAAAGGGCAATATTGAATACCTGAATACTACTTTCAAAGATATATTCGCTATGGGAGAGAGCAAACCCGATACCCTCCGGGATATATGCAAACAAACTCTCTTTACCGGCAAACACGCAGAAGAGATTAAAAGAATTCTGCTATCGCCTGCCCAATATCTCCCTTGTTTGCCGAAACATTGGCAGGAGATACAATTAACCTCCAACAGTCAAAAAGAGAAGATTATTAACATTTCCTATATACCCTTAGCCAATAAC
>DRHE01000376.1 GCA_011049745.1 Spirochaetales bacterium
AGATTGCCATTCAAACTATAGGTGAAATCATTAAGCGAATAAAGGAAGAGGAAGATCCTTTTGAACTCAATCATTACCGTAAGCTGATAAAGAAGAATGTACCGCTTTTCCTACGTTCCTACTTCAGTGCCTATCTTTTCAAAGAGAGCCTGGCTGTGAATATCGGCAATAAAGGCAACGAATTCACCAGATTATTTATCAGCATTGGAAAAAACAGGAGAATATTTCCAAAAGACCTGGTTGATCTCTTTTCAACCAAATTAAATCTCACTAAAAACCAAGTCGGCGTAGTAAAGGTGCTGGATAATTATTCTTTCTTAGAAATATCCTCAGGTGTTGCAGAGAGGGCTATTTCAGTACTTTCCGGATTCAATTATAAGGGAAGACATATTTCAGTGAATTATGCCCGTAAAAGAAACAACAGCTCCTCAAGTGCTTCTTAACAATATTGGCACATTACCGGAGCTCTTAAGTAATATTGCATCTAATATGCTTCTGGAAATTGAAATTGGCTGCGGCAATGGCCATTTCCTCTCCATGTACGCAGAAGAAAGAGACATGAGCTATCTAATAGGCGTAGAGCTTAAGCAAAAACGTTGTCTCAAGGCCCTCAAAAAAATTCAGACATATAAACTATCAAATGCGGCAATAATCCGGGGTAAAGCGGAGGAACTCATCGAGCAACTCCCTGCCAATTCTGTTGATAAATTTCATATCTACTTTCCCGATCCCTGGCCAAAAACAAAACATCGAAGAAGGCGCTTCTTAAGAATGACAAATCTGGAAAACCTCTGCCGCAGTCTAAAGCCGGGAGGAGAGATCCTGTTCTGTTCAGACATATATGACTATTATCTACAGGCTAAACTTCTTTTTCTGATCTCCAGGGAACTTAGGCTCTTTGAAGCACCACCACCACCTCAGGTATTGAAATCAGTTTTTGGCAGGAAATTCTTAAGCGTTGGAAATGAGATATTCTTTATCTCAAGCCGTAAACTAACGGATTAAATAGTGCAGGATATTAAGGATAAGGTAGAGATTAATCAATAGATCGGAAAAAATAAGCAGAGCGGCCGCTATTTCCAGGATCCTGGCCCTGAGGCTGCAGCGGTGTGAAAGGATTTCCGGATCACCCAACAGGAGAACCAGCTCTACCATAGGATCAACAGACTCAAGGATAAGATTACGTTCCCGTTCAAGAACACCGAATATAAAGTATCTACCATTAGCCGTTAGGGAAGCAACACTCCCCCTGCTGCCCCGTATTCTAAGATTTCCATTGATCCTGTAAAAGCAGCCACTGGTCATGATATATTCCTCACCGGTGGAAAGCTTCACTACCCTTTCAACCTCTGAAGCGGACCCCGGCTGCAGATCCACCTGTTCAACAAAGTAGCGCATAGGCAACCTGAACATATCCCTCTCAGCACGAAGCAGGCGCGCCCGTTTCCAGAGATAGTTATAGAAAAAATAAAGAATAACTCCCGGCGGCAGCAGTGCAGCTATTGGGAAAAAACTCAAAGCCAGAGCAATTAAAACAGCAAGATGGAGCTGCGGTGGTCCCATTAGCAGGTAGCCGGTCACCAAAAGGGAAAAGGAACCGGTAATAAGAGATGGTAGAGTATAGCGATTCCAATATTCATTACGTTTACGCCCCCCCCAGATTGCTCGTAAAAGGATGGTTTCTTTGGCGCCGTCATAAATTACCACTAACAGTGGTTCTTTGGATTGATCGCGGAAAATTCCCCGCCCACCCTCTGAATAGAGGGCACCTCCCACAAAAACCTTGGTCCCTGCGGGTAGAGAGAATATTCTCTGCCATGGCACGCTTTTCGGCTCTTCATCCGGAAGTGTTTCCTCCAGCCGCTCTAAAAGCTGATTTTCCCGGCCATATGCATAGGAAGGTAAAAGGTAGATACTTACATTCTTGAGATCCGCTTCCACGGTAAAAGTGCCGTTATTGAGCCATATGGAATTTTTTCCTTTAATCGCTTCCAGGTTGCCGAAAAAACGAAAATTCCCGATCAGCCTGTGTTTGTCAACCAGATCCGAGTATTGAATAAAGGGAAAGAGCGAAACCTCCAGGATGCGGTGCCGGAAACGGCGCCAGCTTGCCCTTGCCGAAAAGGCTCCAATACCGGGAATAAGACCATAGAACAGGAAAGCTATTAATAATACACCTGAAACAATCAGGATCAATCGCATGGCCAGTATTATTGCAAATTATTTAAAGATACGATAGGTTATTTATACTATGCTAGAAAGAATTTTGGTAGGCTCGATGTATACAAATTGTTATATTTTCTCAAACGGCAAGAAGGAATGTATTATTATTGATCCCGGCGGCAGCAGCGATGAAATAGTATCCCGGGTAAGTATGCTCAAGATGATCCCGATAGCTATTATTTTAACCCACGGCCACTTTGATCACACGGCTGCCTGCGGGGCCTTGAAAAAAATATACCAGGAGAAAGAGATCGATCTGCAAATTGCCATTCACTCAAACGATAAAAACTACCTCGGTAAAAGCGGAATTAAGAAAAACATGGAAACCCTGGTCAACCTGGGACTGGATCCGGAGGAAGATAATGATAAGTTATTTGCTGACCTGCCGCGGCCCACGATCCTATTAAAAGCTGAAGATGTGATCTTTAATACCGGCCTGGTTGTCATAGAAACACCCGGCCATACCCGCGGAAGTATCAGCCTGTACAGCGAAAGGGATAAACTGCTCTTTTCCGGAGATACCCTCTTTTTCCAGGGCATAGGCAGGGCGGACCTGCCCGGAGGAGACGAAACCATACTGATGGAAAGTATTCATGATAAAATAATGACTCTACCACCGGAGACCAGGGTCTTCCCTGGCCATGGTGTTGCCACCAGCATAGAGCGCGAGCAGAAAGGTAATCCCTTTTTACGGTAATATTAACAGCTCTTTAGAATGTCCACGGCAGGGGTATAGAATTATCTTTTTTTCATTCTCAAGCAACCATATCAATAAGCAACCCGGTTTCAGGAAACAGGCCGCTGAAAGCCGGCTTTACCGCCAGAAGGCTCTTTCTCAAGGTTGACTCAAGGCGCTGTGTAATCTCATCAATATTATCATGATTAACATCTTTCATCTTATAAGCATCAATAGCCAATGAGCCTTTTACAGCCAGCATTTTATCCAGCAGATTATCCAGCACCCGCAATTTAAAGACCGATATCCCTCCATCTTTTGA
>DRHE01000377.1 GCA_011049745.1 Spirochaetales bacterium
GCAGCAGGCCCGGCCTCCTCAGCCGATAAGCTTCCGAAAGAAAGAACCAGGAAAATAAAAAGCATGACCAGTAAAATATTGTTATTTCTTTTCATAATATTACTATTCTATAATAAAAGTTCTAAAAAAGCAATTTGCAGCCTGGATCCTGATCAATTACTACAATAAATTACAATTCAATTTTCGGCATACTGAAACCCCTATTTTTTGACTCTTACCCTTCCGTTTAATAAAATTTGCCTTAAACCCTGTTTAATTTCATCTAGCTTTTTTTTATAGTCGAGTTCTTTTTCAATATCATTATCGATAACGGCCAGTATGGTGGCCATCTTTTTTTGTTCGGACAGAGTATGCAATTGCTGCATGATCCCCCTTTTTAGTTGGTCTTTCTTTTTAATAATCTCTGCTTTATTTTCAATAAGCACATTAAAAGTTGTTAAGATTTCAACTATTTTTCTTTGTTCCGGAAGTGGAGGCAGCGGGATTTTTAATGATCTTATCTTTTTTTTTGAGTCTTCCTTGAACATATTCCGGCTTCCGGGACATTTAGGTTTTTTTTTATTTAACTTTATACAAAAAAATTGAAACCAATATTCATTCACCAATGGTGATTGAGTACTACTGCCAACTACGCCACAGATATCTCCGATTTCTCTTACCTCCCAATCAACCGGAATCTCACCGATTTCCGTTTTTTTAAACTTCCTGTCCGCCTGTAGACTATCTATCTGTTTCAATACTTGCCCCCAATACCTTGCTCATAAAACTCTCAAATTCCTTTTCATAGTAATCCGGCTTTATATCACTGCCTGGAATTGCCGGTAAATCCAAACCACTTCTTGCAAATACATTACTTATCGTTTCCATGGTTTCGCGTAATTTCGAACTGCGCATGTAATCCGATTTCAAAGTTGCTACTTGATTAAGAACATCCCATGCGCTCTTAAGAGCAGAAAACAGGGCAATCCAATCAAGCCACACCGGAAGCTTTGCTTCATTATAATTATCAACTGCAAGAAACTCCCACCATCTCTTTTGCGAAAGCCAGTACTCGATTTTCCTCTTTCCCCTTATCCTGGTTAAAATCAACCCAGATTGGGCTAGCTCAATTAAGGCATCCTGGACACCTCGCACCGAGATGCCCACTGCACCGGCCACTTCGGCGGGATGACCTGCTTCGTGTGTGAGAAGATAGAGAACACATTCTGATCGCGAACCAATACCGAAAAGGCTCCGCAATAAGAAGCGGATATTACTGTTTGTTGCTGCAATTACCGGTTTTGACATTTTTCGCAATGAAAACTCTTCCCGCATAAAGCCATATTCTTTAAAAATTCCAGATTGTTTTAATGGTTTGGGTAAAGAAATATTCTCTTTAGAAATAAATAGCGCTTCTCCATCAGGTACTATCTCCAGCTTTTTGAAAATGCTTAATGCTTGCCACTTACGCCGACAGCTCAACGACTCGTTGCACAAAAAGGAAGAAACTGAACTCATTAAACGTTGTGTGTTTGCCTCTTTTGATTTCAGTATTCCCCGAAGCCTCTGTATATCGATCCACCTTCCATTGATCACCAGCCAATCCAGAATTTCATCGAATAACCGCGGTTCATAACGAGTCATTTGAATAGAAAATATGGTTAGGGCCTCTGGGTCGATAACCCAATTATCTTCAGAGTAAGCGCCACCGGCTACGCCTAATGATGACCATTGCCTCCAGAGAAAATCCAAAATACTGTCGAGGAAAAACCATCTATATTCGTGCTGCGACATCCTGGTATCCTGCTTTTATTAGAAAATCCTTTAAGACCAATCTATAACCTTCAGAGGGATCATGAGACATGCTCCAAAATGCAGCTTTCTCCAATTCTCAGGCAGGTTAAAGTCTCTGCCAACCCGTTCGGCAGCTTCTAAAAGATCAGATGGAAGTGGCTCCGCTTTAGTGAGCAGAATGTTTCCCTGTTTATCTTTTTTTACAAAAGCAATAACATCCACATCCTGTGTTGTGCGCTTCACAAATCCCAGCACATTTAAAGCAGCTCCGCCGCAAACAACCATCTCCAGCTCATCCACCTCTTTCTCGGCAAGTTGTTCAGAAAGAGCCTGAAAAACAGCTTCTATTTGTTTTTTCCCGGCAAACATCTTTAAACCTTAAATTTTAATTCTTTCAAATAGTTAAATACTTTGTTCTCAATCTGCTCATATTTGCTTTTCATTTCTTTAAGCTCATAAATAGTTCTTTGTATATCAATCTGCTCTTCTTCAGTGATATCGATATATCGGGTGATATTCAGATTGTAGTCATTTTCTCTGATCTCTCCAAGAGAAACCGGACGGCAGTATTTTTCTATTGTGCTTTCCTCTCTATATACCGCAACAATCTTTTCAATATCTTGCCGCCGTAGTGTATTTTGCTTCTTTCCTTCTTGATAATCATTAGCACCGTATAGAAAAAAGACCTTTCCTCTTCTCTTTTTGGCTTTGTTTTTATTTATAATAAATAGACAGGCTGGAATCCCGACGCCATAGAATAATTTTGGGGGTAAACCAATAACTGCTTCAAGAAGATCTTCTTCCAAAATACCTTTTCTGATTTTGCCTTCAGCACCTCCCCTAAATAAAACCCCATTGGGCAATACGACACCAACCTTACCGCGTGGGTTTACCACAGCAATCATATGCTGCACAAAGGCAAAATCCCCATGCCCTTTAGGCGGAATACCAAACCTGAAACGTTTATAAGGATCATTCTGCGCACTCTCGTAGCCCCAGTTTATTAGAGAAAAGGGAGGATTGGCTATTACAATATCAAATTGCTTTAATTTGCCACCACTCACCAGCTGAGGCTGCCGTAACGTATCGCTTCTCTTAACAATCGCACCTGGCAGACCATGCAGGAGGAAATTCATCTTGCATATTGCCCAGGTTCCCACATTGATTTCCTGTCCAAACAAGCCAATATTTTTGGGGTTACTACCCTTTGCTTTTAAATGGTAAACCGATTGAATCAGCAGACTTCCATAGATGGGCTTTTAAGCGTTCTAAATTGGTCTTTTCCATTGAAGCGCCTTTATAATTGAGATTAGTTCAAATAATAACTACGTTTCAACCGACTGCATCAACCTGCGGTTAATTATGCTGTGAAATCCATTGGGCGTGATGATGATATGATCCAAAGGCTTTATATCTACGGCACGGCAGGCGGCAAAGAGCTTTCTTGTTACTTCTAAATCCTGGGTACTGGGGTTCGGATTTCCGCCGGGATGATTATGAACAAATATTATTGCGCTTGCCGCCATGTCCAGCGCCTTCTTAATAACCTCTCTGGGATATATTACAGCATGGTCTACTGTTCCCACTGCCTGATCTTCAATAATTAATACACTATTCGCCTGATCGAGATAGAGGATCTTGAAAAATTCGTTTTTTAAATCCCGCATGGAGAAAGCGAGATAATCCATAACATCCTGGGGACTTTCAATACACTCTTTAGCTAAAACAATTTCCTCAAACTGTCTTTTGGCCAGCTCAATAAAGGATAAAATTCTGGAAATCTTGGCATCTCCCAGCCCCTTTATCCTTTTCAAATCCGAATATCCGGCGCTGAATAGGGCTCTTAAGCCCCCGAAGGTTTTCAGCAATTCTCTTGCTAAAGCAACTGCATCCTTTCCGGCAGTGCCACAACCCAGGATAACAGCGAGCAAACCTGCGTTAGAGACCTTAGCTGGACCCTTATCCAAAAGCAGCTCCCGCGGCCGCTCAGATTTCGGCCAATCTTTGATTGAATTATTTTTCATCTATTGATTAATAAACCGGCAGATCTGCTCTATTGATTTTACTATTTATTCAGCACACAATCATTATCTGTACATCACCGACATTGGTATTGGTGGGGCCGGTTTTCAAAAGCTGGTTTATTCTATCAAAATAGTTGTAAGAATCATTATCTTTAAGAGAGCTGGTAATATCCGACACTACACTCCCGCCTTCGGGCACTATATCCAGAGCGGCAAATGCTCCCGCCGCATCGGTAGGACCGTCATTCCCATCAGTACCGGCAGAGAGGAAATAGATGCCTTCTGCATCTGCAGCATCATTAGCCAGCTCATACAAAAAGGAAAGGGCCATCTCCTGGTTTCTGCCGCCGAGCCCATTCCCCTGCAGGGTAACTGTAGTCTCACCGCCCGCGATAATGCAGGCCGGCTTCTGCAGCAGAACTCCGTACTTATTTATATCCCGGCCTATCCCTAAGAAAAACTTGGCAACTTCTCTCGCCTCACCGGTGATCCTTGAGGATAGGATCATAGTATTGTATCCCAATTCCTCTGCCCGCTGCCTGGCGGCAGCAAGCGCGGAAAAATTGGTGCCAATTAAAACATTGTGTACTTTTTCAAAAAGGGGATCATCCGGAGCCGGCGTATCTTCAATATCTCCCTTTGCTCCCAGGGCCAGGATTTGCCCGACACTGGCCGGCAGCTCCCCGGTTAGAGAATATTTCTCAATTATCCCCAATGCATCTTCATAGCTTGTTTGATCTCCGGTAGTCAGGCCGGAGGCTATAGTATCCAGGCGGTCACCCACAACATCGGAAAGGATCAGGTTTATCGAAGTGGCCGGATAGATCAACCTGGCCAGGCGGCCCCCCTTGATCGCAGAAATATGCTTGCGAATAGAGTTGATTTCCTGAATTGTGGCGCCGCAGGCCAGCAGCATATTGGTTACTCTCTGCTTATCCTCAAGGGTTACACCTGCCGCTTCAGTTGCCAGGGGATAGCTTAAGAGAGCCGACCCCCCTCCTGAAATCAGATTGATAAAGAGGGTCCGTTTATCCGCTTCAGCGCTTAAAGCGGCTATCCTACGGCCCGCTTCAACACTCATTTTATCAGGAACGGGATGCCCCGCTGTAATCGTTTCAATATATCTTAGATTTTCAGTATGCCCTTTTTTTACCGAGATCAATCCCTTTTTTATTCTGCCGCCAAAGATCTCTTCTACGGCAACCGCCATTTTTGCTGTTGCTTTTCCTGCACCCAGGACAATCAGCGAATCATAGTCAGCCAGGTCAAATGACTTTTTATAGGACTCCATTTTTATATGAAGCTTCTCATCCCTGATAGAAAGATGATCGCGGATAATTGCATAAGGATCAACGCGTTTGACAGCGCTTTCAAAAATACTTCGCAAATGCGAATATACAATTTTATTTTTCATCAACGTTCCCTTTCCCTTAAGCCTCCCCGGCTTTTAAAGATGGTTTTCAGTATATCTTCCCCGACAGTCGGGTCAAGAAATAACGCTACTATTTGTCTATTATTGTAGCGAAACCGCTTCACCTGTTTCAGATGATCTGTAAGCACATTCAAGAATCCTCATATTCACCAGTCCCTCCTCAGCTCCAGGGAATGGTGTATCTCTCTCTTCAATCGCGCGGATATATTCTTTCATTTGAAGCGTGTACATGTGTTGATCACAGTGCTCCTCACGTTCCGGGAACTCAGGAGTAAATATTCCAGCTCTCTCGTTCACAGATAATTTTACATGGGTGGGGAAGAGGCAGGCAAAGCCCTTTGTACCGTAAAGCTTTGTACCGGCTTCAGGACCATCCATCTGGGGCTGCCACCATCCGCTTTCAATTACCGAGGTGGTTCTGTTATCCCAGGTGATCATTAGAACACCGGTATCATCAACATCAAAATCCTTCATATACGTTCCGATTCTTGCATATAC
>DRHE01000378.1 GCA_011049745.1 Spirochaetales bacterium
GATATATACAGCATCGTATTTTTTCTTAAGTTCTGCAAGGGCGATATCCTTACCCACCCGGGTATTCAGCCTGAGCTCCATACCCAGTGAAAGGACATGATCAATATCCCTGTCCAGGGCTTGGTCGGGAAGGCGGTAAGCGGGCGCTCCGACCCGCATCATACCCCCTGCCTGGCTTAGAGCTTCAAAGATGGTCACCTGGTAACCGGCCAGGCTTAAGTAATAGGCTGCGGCCAGGCCGGCGGGTCCCGAGCCCACTACCGCAACCCTCTTATTCTTCGGTACTATTTCCTTTTTTAGGATTTGCCGGTACTCATCTTCAGGCAGGCTGTCCACCGCGTAGCGTTTGAGCCAGCGGATGGCAACCGGTTCTCCGCGCAGGGAGATGGAGCAGACAGTTTCACACTGATGGGTACAGATCCTGCCGCAAGCCCCTGGGAGCGGGTTGGTTTTATACATTATATCAACGGATTTTTTTAGATCGTGTTCCCAGATTGCCCTTATATACTGGGGTATCTCCATATTGGCCGGGCAGCTTTCCACGCATACCTCACATTCCACACAGCGCGAAGCTTCTTTTATAGCCTGGGTGTGTGAAAAACCTTTTACGATCTCTATAAAGGAAGCAGCTCGTTCTTTAACTTTGAGTTCAGCCATTTCCACCCTTTGCAGGTCAAGCCAGCTGAGATCATCGGGAGTTGCGTAACCGGGGTTGTCGCTGTGCTCCCGGCCGGGTGTAATAATAAAGCCCTCTCTTACCTTCTTTACTTCAGCAATGCCGATTTTATCCAGGGGAGCCTGCACGGTATGGATGTAGTCACGTGACATGATCAGGGATCGCGAGGTACAGATGTCAACACAGAAAGCGCAGTAGCAGCAGCGGCCATAATCGATCCTGGGGATTACACCCTTCTTGCCTTCGCCGGTATTATCGCCTTTTACCATTGTAATAGCCGCTGTTGGGCAAATCTCTTCGCAGGTGCCGCAGCCAATGCATAGCTCCAGGTCATTGGCATGAAGGCCGCGGTAGTTGGGTGATGCGCCCTCTTTTTCAAAAACATCTATATCCTCTTTGGGATACCTGACCGTAGTAGGACTTTTAAAGAAGTTTTTCCAGGTGGCATATGGTGAAAAGATGGACTTCTTCATTGACTTTCTCCTTACTTGTCAAAATCAGGGGGGCAGATAGCCAGAGAGGCCATCCAGATAGCTACATCATCGATGAGCATACCGGGAAGATGCTTATGACACAGGCTCAAGGCTGCCGGCAAAGAGGGCCCGCGAACCGCTACCCGGTAGGGTTTGAGTCCGCCGTCTGAGACTAAGTAATAACCGAACTCGCCCTTTGATGATTCGACCCGGGCGTAGGCGTCTCCCGCCGGAACAATGAGTTTGAGGGGGTTGCCGATATCCGCCTTGATATCTCCACCAGGTATAATATCCAGCGCCTTTCTGATCAGGCCGAGTGCGGCCTCATACTCCTGCCTGACCTGCACCGCCCTGGCCAGGGCATCCCCACCAGTGGTTGTGGGCACCTTAACCTCCAGGTAAGGGTAAGCCGCATAAGGATCCTCCAACCTGACATCGGCTTTGTAGCCTGTTGCCCTTAATGAGGGTCCGGTAATGCCCATGTTTATCGCTTCCCTGGTAACTAATGGTCCGATACCCTTGAGTCGCTTATGCACCACCGGGTTTTCAAAGAAAAGGTGGTCCCACTCGGGAATATTCGCCTCAAGCTCTTTCAGTAATTTCAGCAAAGATGCAGACCAGCCCTCAGGCAAGTCACGTCTAACCCCGCCGGGGAGGTTGAAAATATGATAGATCCGCGCACCGGTAAGCCACTCAAAGTGATCCAGTATCCGGTCCCTGTCCTCCATCATTCGGTACATGACAGTATAAAGCCCCATCATAGCTCCCAGGGCGCCCATACCCATAAGCAGTGAGGTCAGGCGGGACATTTCCAGGGTAATGGTACGGATAAACTTAGCCCTCTCCGGAATTTCCAGCCCCATCATCTTTTCCATGGCCGTGCAGTAGGCCACCTCGTTGGGGTCGGGGTCGGGAACGCAGATGCGGGGTATCAGGGAGAGGTTCTGTATCCACAGCTTCTGCTCCATGAGTTTTTCAAAACCGCGGTGCAGAAGGCCCGGATTGGGGCGCACCTTGACTATGGTGGAACCGGCCACATCGAGTATGTAGCCGAAGTTGCCGTGCATGCCGGGAAAGTTCGGGCCGAAAAAGAGTTCGTATTGAACATATTTATCGCTGCGCGCAAGTTCCGTAAGTTCAATAAAGTTAAATTCAGAGTTCATTGCCATTCTCCTCTTCCAGGGTGCCGTAGGCTGCTTTAGCATAGCTTTCTGTGTCAAAGTCCTTGCGCAGCGGCGGCATATCCTGCCAGTTATGGAGAAAGAAGGGCTTCAGGTCGGGGTTGCCGCTGAATTTGACGCCGAAAAATTCATGGATTTCCTGCTCATAGACCTGGGCCTGCGGCCATAGAGAGAGCGCCGTAGCCAGGACGGCCTCTTGCCTGTTCACTGTGGTCTTAACCGTGGCATGTATTTTATGGCTGTAGGACCATAGATTGTAGACGATCTCAAAAAGATCTTTCTTGAGCCAGTCTACACAGAGGATGCAGGCAAGATGGTCAAACCCTGCAGTTTTTAAATAGGATAACAGGTTCAAGAGTTGATCGCCGGCAACCTTTGCCTCGATCTGGTTGGAATACCTGGTACGAGCAGTAAATTCAGCGGCGGCATTTTCTATTTTTTCTGCCATCTCCTTAGTTGTCATGATTGCCTCCCAGTACCGGTGTTGTTCTTTCAAGGACATCAGCCTGATTTTTCTGGTACCAATCATAGTTGAGTTTATACTTTTTGTAGCCCACCGCTTCTCCGCGGTCGATCATCTCCATAAGCTTGAGCATACCGTCGAGGACTGCCTGGGGCCGGGGCATACAGCCGGAAAGATTAAGATCAACCGGTATATATTTTTCCAGGTGATTTATAGTGGCATAGGAGTTCCAGTAAATTCCGCCATTTATCGGGCAGGAACCGAAACCAACCACCCATTTGGGTTCCGGCATCTGTTCATAGGAACGGATAACCCTTTTCAGGGTTTTTACCGATATATATCCGGTTATCAAGAGGATATC
>DRHE01000379.1 GCA_011049745.1 Spirochaetales bacterium
CCATGGTTACCCTGGAAATGATTAAGAAGATACCCAAGGTTGAACTTCACGATCACCTTGATGGCGGTGTGAGAGCGTCGACAATTATTGAACTGGCCGCGGAGCAGAATATCGAGCTGCCTACGCACGATCCGGATGACCTTGCAGCCTGGTTTCAAAGGGGAGCGGATCGTAAAAGCCTGGCTCTATATTTGGAGGGTTTTGGCGTAACCCTGGCGGTTATGCAGACCCCCGAAGCTCTGGAACGGATTGCCTATGAAACGATTGAAGATCTGGCTGCGGATAGTGTGGTATATGCCGAGATTCGCTTTGCCCCTGTGCTTAACCAGCAGCAGGGCTTAAACTTAGAGATGGTAGTTGAATCGGTATTACGGGGTCTGGAAGCGGGCAAAAGAAAAACCGGGGTGGATTATGGACTGATCCTCTGTGCCATGAGAAACCAGTCGGTTTCACTGGAAACTGCTGAACTGGCCGTATCCTTTCGGGGAAAGGGTGTTGTGGGCTTTGATCTGGCCGGAGATGAGTATGGACACCCGCCCAAAAGACATCTCGATGCCTTTGAATATATACGTCAGAAGAACTTTAATATTACCATCCATGCCGGAGAGGCTTTCGGTATGGAGTCAATATGGCAGGCAATTCAGCTATGTGGAGCTCACCGGATAGGCCATGCCACCAGGCTGCTCGAAGATATGATGGTTGTTGGAACCAGGATCGAAAAGATGGGCTCCCTTTCCAACTATATTCGTGACAAGCGCATCCCGCTGGAGATGTGCCTCTCTTCCAATATACAGACTGGTGTAGCCAATAATATTGATGAACATCCCTTCAATATCTACTACCGTAATAATTTCCGGGTTTCTTTGTGTACTGACAATCGTCTAATGAGCAATACTACCCTGGGGAAAGAAATGTCTCTGGCTGTTAAGCACTTCAATCTTACCGTACGGGATCTGGAAAAAATAACCATTAATTCCATGAAGTCAGCTTTCATCACCCATGACGAACGTATAAGGATTATCTATGATGTTCTTAAGCCCCGCTTTGTCCGTATGCAGGAAGAGATCACCTCAATCCCGTAATATAAAAAAAAGAGTTTTAAGGAGGAATACATGGCCGATCTTTCAGTTAAATATATGGGACTGGATCTCTCCAATCCTATAATTGTATCCAGCTCCAGCCTTACCGGAACTGTGGATAAAGTTAAACGCTGTGAAGACAGCGGTGCCGGAGCCGTTGTTTTAAAATCTCTCTTTGAAGAACAGATTGAGTCTGAAGCTGAACAAATTGATGATGAATCCTGGCCCTATCCCCATCCCGAGGCTTTTGATTATATGAGACAGATGGGAATGAGGCTTGGTCAGGATGAGTACCTGAAACTGGTGGAAGGGGCCGGGCAGGCACTTTCAATTCCGGTAATTGCCAGTCTCAACTGCGTCTCTCCCAGGTGGTGGAATAGTTATGCAGAAAAACTTGCCGGGGCCGGAGCCGATGGACTGGAGCTTAATATATCCATAATGCCCAGGGATTACAATCAAAGAGCCGCTGAGATCGAGAAGGTTGTCATTAAAATAATTGAAAGCATATCAAGGCGTGTGGATTTGCCGATTGCAGTTAAGATCGGTCCCTACTTCACCTCTCTTCCTAATCTTGCTGTTGATTTAAGGAGAGCGGGAGCTAAAGCCCTGGTGTTGTTTAACCGATTTTATCAATTTGATATTGATATTGACAAAGTTGAACTGGCGCCCGGCTACCGCTTCAGTTCATCCCATGAGATACATCTTCCCCTTCGCTGGATCGCCATCCTTTATAACCAGGCAGGGTGCGATCTTTCCGCTTCCACCGGGGTTCATGATGGTTCCGGGGTAGTGAAGCAGCTCCTGGCGGGGGCTGCAGCCGTTCAAATCTGTTCCACTCTCTTCATAAACGGCTTTGAGCAGATAGGAAAGATGGTTGAAGAAGTAAAGAGCTGGATGGAAAAGAATAACTATAATTCAATTACCGACTTCAAGGGGAGGTTAAGCCAGGGTGAAAGTGAAAACCCGGAGTTTTATGAACGCTTCCAGTATATTAAGGCTCTGGTAGGGATCGAATAAGGTTACTTAAGTAATTTTAAAACTCCTTGCCGCTGTTACCGCTGATTGCCAGCCGTGAAGAAGTTTGTCTCTTTTTTCTGTTTTAATTTCGGGAGTATAGCGCCTTTTTATTTTCCAGTTCTCTTTGATCTCCTCCTGGTCCCGCCAGAAAGCGCAAAAAAGACCGGCCAGATAAGCTGCCCCAAGCGCGGTTGACTCGGTAATTTCCGGGAGCACAACAGGTATACCCAATATATCAGCCTGGAACTGCATTAGAAAGGAGTTACATGATGCCCCGCCGTCAGCTTTTAAGATATCAATGTGTTGACCGAAATCCGCTTCAATAGCTTTAATAAGGTCCCGGGATTGAAAAGCAATACTCTCCGAGGCGGCGCGAATCAGGTGGGCGCGTGAAGTACCACGGGTTATTCCTACAATAGTACCACGGGTCAAAGGATCCCAGTAAGGCGCTCCTAAACCCACAAATGCAGGCACCACGTACACGCCGCCAGTATTTTCAACCGAGTGGGCAATATTTTCAGAATCAGATGCCCGTTCCAGAATCATCAACTGGTCGCGGAGCCACTGAATTACCGCTCCCCCTATAAAAACAGAGCCTTCAAGGGCATATTCCAGACCATTGCCTAAATCCCAGGCTACTGTGGTAAGCAGCCTGTTTTTCGAGATTACCGGCTCTCTGCCCGTATTGATCAGGGTAAAGCAGCCCGTGCCGTAGGTGTTTTTGATATCACCCTTTTCAAAACAGGCCTGCCCGAAAAGAGCAGCCTGCTGGTCGCCTGCCACACCGCCTATCTGGATCTCTGAGCCGAATATCTCCCTGCGGCTGCAGCCGAAATCGCCGCAGGAAGGGATAACCTGGGGCAGGAGCTCACAGGGGATATTCAGGATATCTAGAAGCTGCTCATCCCATTCGCCGTTATTAATGTTAAAGAGCAAAGTTCTGGAGGCATTTGTCGGGTCAGTAACGTGGCGGCCGGTCAGGTTAAAGATGAGCCAGGAATCTATAGTACCGAAGCAGAGTTCACCATTTTGAGCCATCTGGCGCGCTCCGGCGATGTTGTCCAGGAGCCATTTGAGTTTAGTGCCCGAGAAATAGGGATCAATCCTTAATCCGGTCTTGTGCAGAAAAATATCTTCATGACCATTTTCTTTGAGTTCCTGGCAGATACCGGTTGTTCTTCTGCACTGCCAGACAATTGCGTTATACAGGGGTTTGCCGCTCTTTTTATGCCAGAGAACCACAGTCTCGCGTTGATTGGTTATGCCGATGGCGGAGATCTGCCGGGCAGTCAGCCCTGCCCCCGACATAGCGGCTTTGGCTACCGCAACCTGGCTTTCCCAGATCTCTTCAGCATTGTGCTCCACCCATCCGGGATGGGGGAAGATCTGTTTAAATTCTTTTTGATTACTGCTTTTAATCTTGCCGCTGTGGTCGAAAATTATTGCTTTTGAGCTGGTTGTTCCCTGATCAAGGGCCAGAATATATTGATCCATATGGAGGGGATTATACCTTTAACCTCTGTAATTTGCAACATTTTGAAGAGCTTCAGTAACGGGAGGGTTTTACCGCAAAGTTAACGGTAAGAGAAAAAGTCAGCCCGCGACAAATTTACCGGCATCCCGCTCCAGAGCGATCTTACCGGTCCTGATAGATTCAAGGATATTATAATTCTTAAATAGATTTAAAGCATTGTCTACCATGGTTGTATCACCGGTTATTTCCAGGGTCCAGATGGATTTTGCAGAATCTATAATACGCGCCTGCACTGCAGTTATAATTTGCAGGAGCTCCGCTCTTTTTGCTTCATCTACTTTGATTTTAACCAGGGCATGCTCTCTTTCTACACCATCCTCCGGTTTTATATCCCAGACCTTAATAACATGGACAAGTTTCTGCAG
>DRHE01000380.1 GCA_011049745.1 Spirochaetales bacterium
CGCCAGCGTCGAGCAGAATGCCGGTGTTGACCAGATCAACAAGGCCCTGGCCCAGCTGGATACGGTAATCCAGCAGAATGCCTCAGCTTCGGAAGAGATGGCCTCCACCTCTGAGGAACTGTCCAGCCAGGCAGAGCAGATGCAGAGCTCCATGGAGTTCTTCAAGACCGACAGTGTGGGCAGAAGAGATACTATTAAGCTGCTTGAGGCCCGGCCAATGGCTGAAGGGGAGCATAAGGTTCGTGTTGCCCACATAACAGAGAAAGCTGCAGCAAAGGAGGCTGTGGAAAGTAAAGGAGACGAAAAAGACAGCGAGTTTGAGGAGTTTTAAGAGGTTGCGGTAGTAGATAAGCAAGAGGAGCCTATCAGCTTCTCTTCTTGTCTTTCTTAAAAAACAGATAAGAAAGGGGATGATAAAATGGCTGTAGCTGCTATTACTGAAACTGCGGAGTATCTGACCTTCCGGCTGGATGAGGAAGAATATGCCGTAGACGTTACCGGAGTCCAGGAAATTCTGGAGGTCCCCGATATAACCAGGGTCCCCAAAATGCCCGATTATATGTGCGGTATTATAAATGTCAGGGGCAGTGTGGTGCCGGTGGTTGATTTGAGGCTGAGGTTCGGGATGGCTAAAACGGAAAAAACCATAGACACCTGTATCATAGTCCTGGAGATCGACCTGAATGACAAGAAGTCCATAATAGGGACCCTGGCCGATTCCGTGGATGAGGTAATTGAACTAAAGGAGGCCCAGACCGAAGCGGTTCCTGAAATCGGGACTCGGATAAAGGTGGATTTTATAAAAGCGGTGGGTAAACGAAACGATCAGTTCATCATGATCTTAGATGTTGACAAAATATTCTCCAGCGAAGAGCTTACCACATTGAAGGAAAAGAGCTTGAAAGTTTAACCACCGGAAAGAGAAAATTGTTGTTCTTGATACATGATCTAATCGGTCACACAACCGGACGTAAAAAGGCTGAAAGATATCTCAGGCAGAGTCAAGAGCAATTACGGCAGCGTAATGAGGATCTTGCCCTCATCAATACCCTGAATAATGCAGCCAACCGGGGTAAAAGCCTGCAAGCTGTTATCCGGCTGCTGGTCCAGGAGATACGAAAGATATTCTCCGCCGAGGGGGTAACGGCATACCTGCTGGATGAGAATAACGAGCACCTGGTAATGCAGAACCTGGATTTACCTCCGGCGAAGCGGAAGCAGACCGAAAAGCTTATTGGCAGAAAAATACCGGAAGTACAAATTCCTTTAAAGCCTGAAGGCATCTTCACCGGAGTGCTTCAAGCGGGAAAACCCAAATTGGTCAACGAGCCTGCTTTTTTAAAGCGGTTAATCGGCGAGTTTGCAGAAACAACCGCTATTGCCGGTAAGCACCATTACAAGATCCTTTACCGGCTGCTGCCCGCAATCCAAAAAATTCTCAAGCTTAAATCTGTAATGCTCTTTCCTCTCACTTCAAGCGAAAAAACCATCGGTCTGTTGAGTATTTCTTCTAAAAGAGCTTTTAATGAATCGGAGCTGTGCCGGTTGGAAAATATTTCGATGCAGATAGCAGCCATTATAAAGCGCAAGCAGGACGATGAAACCGTTAAGGGCAGGTTGCTGCTGGAAGAAACCGTGGCCAAAGCCTCTTCACGGTTTGCCGCTTTTTCGGAGCTTGATGAGGCAATAAATACCACACTGGAGGATATCGGGCTGCTATGTAAAGCCGGCCACGCTTATCTTTTTCAGTTCAGCGACGGCGGGAAAACAATGAGCAATACCCATGAATGGTGCGCGGAAGGGGTCAACCCCCAGATAGACAATCTGCAGGATCTTCATGTAGAGCTTTTTCACTGGTCGATAAAGAAACTGCGCGGCGGTGAGCCCATTCATATCACTGATGTAGCGAATCTACCCCCCGAGGCTGCGACCGAGAAAGCAAACCTGGAAGCCCAGGGCATCAAATCCCTGCTTATCCTGCCCCTGCTTAAGAAGGGCGGCGACTTAACCGGCTTCATCGGTTTTGACAATGTAAAGGATATAGGCAGATGGAGGGACTATGATCTGTCGATTCTGCATATCATCTCAGGAATTATGCTAAATGCTTTCCAACGTAAGAATTTTGAACGGACCATCCTGGAACAAAAGGAGTTTTTACAAAACGCTATAGAATCCCTTCCTCATCCCTTCTATGTTATTGATGCAAATAATTATGAAATTAAAATGGCCAATTCGGCAACTTACAGTGCTGATTTACCGCCGGGCATAACCTGCCACACCCTGTCCCATAAGATGGATAGTCCCTGTACAGGTCCGGAACATTCCTGTACGCTGGAAGAGGTAAAGAAAACCAGAGCCCCTGTGATCCTGGAACATATTCACCACAATAAAGATGGGGAGCCCAGGAATGTTGAGGTTCACGCCTATCCTATTTTTGATAAAGAGGGCAATATCGCTCAGATTATAGAGTACACATTGGATATAACGGCAAAAAAGAAACTGCAAAAGAGATTAGAATCGGAAAAGCAAAGGGCGGAAAGCGCAGATAAACTTAAATCCATATTTCTGGCCAATATGTCCCATGATATCAGGACACCTCTAAACTCGATTATCGGCTTTATCGACCTGGCTCTTTCCGGTGATGATATCTCAAAGGAAAACAGGGAATATCTGCAGCATTCAAAGGACAGCGGCAGACTCCTATTATCTTTGATCAATGATATACTTGATCTTTCCAAGATAGAGTCGGGACAGCTGGAAATAGAGCAGATCCCCTTCTCCTTGAAAGATACCCTCCGGTCCATAGGGGCCAGGGCCCGGGTGCTTCTTGCCGACAAGAGAAAAAATGTAAGCTTAAGACACTACTGCCCCGATAACTTCAACACCAGCGTTAGCGGCGACCCCCTACGCCTGGAGCAAATATTGAATAACCTGATCAGCAACGCAGTGAAGTTTACCGAGAAAGGATTCATTGAATACGGGGTTTTATTAAAAAATGAAAAGACCCTGGAGTTCTATGTAAGAGACACCGGAATCGGGATGTCTCTGGAAGAACAAAAACAGATATTTGAGCCTTTCCGGCAGGCGAAGACCGGCACAACCAGGAAATATGGGGGCACCGGCCTGGGACTTACAATTAGTAAAAAGCTGGTTGAATTAAAGGGCGGGCGAATGGGTGTGCAATCTGAAAGAGAAAAAGGCTCGACTTTTTATTTTTCTATTCCATACAAACCCGTAGAAGTATCGAAATCAATAGAGAAGGCACAAGACAAAGCCATCAATAAAACTAAGAGATCCCACACCATCCTGGTAGCGGAGGATGACCTCTTTAGCCGGAAACTGATTCAGAGCATCTTGCATAAGCAGGGATACACCGTTCTCAGGGCCAAAGACGGGAGGGATGCTGTTTCCATATACAAAACCGACCCTTCAATATGCCTGGTATTGATGGATGTACAGATGCCCCATCTGGATGGGCTTGAGGCTACTCGGGTGATTCGGAGCATCGAAGATCGGGATAAGATAGATAGAATGCCCATTATCGCCCTAACGGCCGACGCCATGCCCGGTGACGATAAAAAATGCTTTGAAGCCGGCTGTGATGATTATTTGACCAAACCCGTGGATGTCAGCTTGTTACTGGCTGCAATTGCCAGGTATATTTAGCCGGATGATTGCGGGTTGAGCTGTGCATGCCGAACCGCCTCACTGCATGTCGATTTTAAGTGCGTTGTCTTCAGTCAATTCCCAGTTTAGTCTTCAAGGTGGTAACCAGCATTTTATGCTCAATGGGTTTCTGGAATATTCCGGCCAGCCCCAGTTCCCTGGCATCGAGATTATACCTCACCGAATCACCGGCAGAGCTTAACAGATAGACAGGCCCCTCATAGCCGGATGATTTAAGTTCTTGAGAGAACTTACTGCCCGCATCAACAGTCTCCATCATCAAATCAACGATCACTGCATCCGGCTTTATTCGCTGGGTAATCTTAAGTCCTTCTTCGCCGGTTGCCGCTTCCCCCACTGAAAACCCTGAGGATTCCAGGACTATCCTCATTGATGAACGAATATCCGGATCGTCATCAATAATCAATATTGTTTTTTCCTCAGCATTACTCATAATATTCCCCTTCCACCTTTCAATTTTCCGGGTGATAAAAGAGAAGGCCGCCGCTAAATTTCTTTCAGCCTTCTCGCTTAATACCTCGTAAAGATCAAACTCATAACCCCGGATGCCGATCAGCCAGCACTCCGGGACCTTGCTAAAGCTGTCCCGGCTTATGGCCAGGATCGATTCCGCACTTACCAAATGGCTGGTAAAGGTTATGTCAGCCGCAGGAGTCACCCTTGTGACAGAAAAAGGTTCACTGCCTTCTACTGCGGCATCGACCAATATGACCAGATCGTGGTCAGCCACTGCTACGGCATCTTCAATATTCAACTGATATGCCGCATCTACAGTTACACCGGCCGGATTTAAGCTTTCAATCCTCTCAGCCAGGGCAGACCCAAGTCCGTCATCGCCCCTGCCCGGATTTCCATAGCCCAATATCAATATTTTGGGCAGGTCTTTGCTCAACCTTTGATCCTTTTAGAGATCTCCCTCCCTTCGGCATCGATTAAACTCACCACCAACGGCATCCGGCCGAGAGCATGAGTTGCACAGCTCAAACAGGGGTCATAAGCCCTGATGGCCACTTCCACATGATTTAAAAGGCCTTCAGTAATCTCCTGTCCGGCCAGATAATCCTCAGCCACCCTTTTGACCGCCCGGTTCATGGGCTCGTTATTACTGGTTGTGGAAACAATCAGATTAGCCATTTCCACCTGGTCATTATCATCAATTTTATAATGGTGAAAGAGAGTTCCCCTGGGGGCTTCCAGAAAAGCCACGGCTTCACTACGACGCTCCCCGGTTGTTACCAGGTCATTACCCTGAAGATCAGGATCATTTAACAGCTCTTTCATCTTCTCCGCAGAATAGAGCACCTCGATCAAACGCGCCCAGTGGTAAGCCAGGGTAGAGTGAACAGGTCTGCCGCCGCCCAGCTCCATAAACTCCCGGCGCTCTTTTTCAGCCATCGGCGAATCCATGTAGTCACAGTTATTTATTCTGGCCAGAGGCCCCACCCGGTACCAGCCCTTTTCCTGACCCAATGAATGTATAAAGGGGAACTTCATGTAGCTCCAGCTGCGCACTCCCTCGCGGATGTAATCCAGATACTCATTGGGCTTCACCTGGTCAAAAATAATTTTGCCGTCAGCATCCCTGGCCCTCAAGTTTCCGTCGTAAAGATCAAATGCGCCGTCTTTTCTTACAATACTGACAAAGTTTGACTCAAAAGAACCAAATGAGGAAAGTTTTTCCATATCCTTCCTATAGATATCCTTAAAAAGGTTTAAGCCCTCAACAGACCATTCAACCATGTCATCAATCTTTTTCAGGAACTCATCTCGTTCCGGTATTGAAAGATTTTTATTTATTCCGCCGGGAATAGCACCATTGCCGTGTATCTTCTTTCCCGCAGTGGCTTTAATAATCTCCTGGCCGAATTTGCGCATAAGCACCGCTTTTGTAGCGATCTCCGGATATTCCATGATCACGCCGATTATATTACGCTTGGCCACGGGCGCATCAAAGCCAAAAAGCAGGTCAGGTGAAGAAAGGTGGAAAAAATGGAGCACATGGGACTGAAAGGTCTGTCCATAATGCATGAGTCGGCGCATCTTTTCGCCGGTAGCAGTAAGCTTGTCCGCGCCAACTATCACATCCATGGCCTTGGCTGCACAGAGCAGGTGGCTGATAGGACAGATCCCGCAGAGGCGCTGGATGATTACAGGGACTTCCCAGTAGAGACGGCCGAGCACAAAGCGCTCGAAACCGCGGAATTCAACAATGTGGAACCGGGTTTGCTCTATCCGGCCGGCTTCGTCCAGATGAATGGTAACCTTACCGTGTCCCTCAACACGGGTTACCGGGTTTATTACAATTTTTCTTTTCTTACTCGCAGTTGTCATTAGACGACCTCCATATTGCAATCAATCATACTTGATCAGTTCATAGGGCAGGCTCGGTTCCTCTCCCTTAAGCAGGGAGGTAAGCGCGGCCCAGAAAACATCGGCGCTGGGGGGACATCCCGGCAGGAAATAATCCATTTTTACCACTTCATGGCAGGGATATACCCTGTCCAGGAGCAGGGGAATATCCGGGTCATTGGGAATGACGCCATCCACCACAGTGGGACCATTCAGGAAAGCCTCCTCGAGACACTCCTTTAAAGGCACCATATTGCGCATGGAGGGTATACCGCCTGTTAGAGCACATTCCCCCACGGAGATCAATACCTTGCAATGTTTGCGGAAGGAGCGCAGCACCTCTACATTCTCATCAGTGGAGCAGCCTCCCTCAATGAGACCGATATCAACCGGTCCGCTGAATTCCTTTATATCATCTATCGGGGATTTATCGAAATCAACTATCTTGACCAGTTCTAAGATTCGCTCGTCAATATCTAAAAGAGACATGTGACAACCAAAACATCCCGTCAAATTAGCCGTTGCTATTTTCGGTTTAGCCATCTTTCCATCCTTACCTTAAATTTGCTTATTTCTTTTCGATATCCAAGCCAATAGGCTCCTTATCGTAAAGCCTGGTGCCGTAGGGCAGTTTATAGCCTTCCCGCTTGATCACAATACTGCCCGTAGGACACAGTTCTGCTGCCTTATCAGCCGCTTCGAGAATGGTTGCGGCCAGGTTATGTTCCGTGTCAATGGCAATTCTCTTGTTGATGCCCCGGCCTTCAAAACCGAAGACCACCTTATTGTCCAGGTCCCTGGAAG
>DRHE01000381.1 GCA_011049745.1 Spirochaetales bacterium
ATCGAGAATCTGCACCACCGGATTCGTAATGCGAATTTCAAAATCCAGATTAATACCAAGGATAAAGGCCAGGAATATAAGCGGCAAAAGCACCTGACCGCTTGCCGTCAGAACCTCTAACATATTAGTGGGAAATACCTGAAACAGGCTTTCTTTAAAACCGGTTATTTGAAAAGCAATCTCTGATTCAATAATAATAGGTATGCGCTCAGGTGAAAAAAGTAATACAGAGAGTACTCCGACAACTGTCAGCAGAGCTGTAGATAAAACCAGATATAAAAGAGTTCTTCCATATACTCTAAAGAGCCTCTTCTCCCGTTTTAATTCATAAGTGCCGACGATCAGGGCAAAAAAGACCAGTGGGAATACCACATACCGGCCAATCCTGATAACCAGCGATGAGATAAAGGCAGCGGTTTCTACGGTTGCCTTGCTGCCGGGAAGAAAATAGCCAAGCAGGGCCCCAAGTAGAATTCCAGTAAAAACTTTAATCCAGATTTTCATCAGCTCTCCTTTGTCAACGAACAATACTCAATATTGTTTTTCCAGTCAATTACTGGTAGCGTTCTTTCTGAATTATCGAGCTGCCATAGTATAGACTACGACCACCTACTTCTTGCTATGTTGAGATATCAAATGCTTTTTCTGTGCAAAATACTTTAATGATGAGGTGTATAACTGGTTGTAAAAACACAAGAATATGCTAAACTCTAATGAATGAACGAGAAGATTTCTTACTGGATAGAACTCTCTGACTATGACCTTGATACAGCAGAAGCTTTATTAGCAAGCGGCAGATATTTTACAGAAATGGATAAAAGCGAAGTTATAAAGAAACTTAAGAAATATAAAAAACTTATCTCTAATCAGATAGCTGTTGAAGAACTTATTCTCTTTGGTTCTTACGCAAATGGAACAAATAGTGAAGACAGTGATATAGATGTTGCTATAATAGTTGACAAATTGGAGGGTGATTATTTTTCAACGCGACCCATCCTGTGGAAAATAAGAAGAGAAATTGATGATAGAATTGAACCATTATTAATTGAAAGACAGCATGACGAGAGCGGCTTCCTGCAGGAGATTCAAAAGACAGGAATAGTAATCTGATCAGCCTTCCCACAACCTCTACCATCCTTATCCACAGACCCTCGAATAAGGATGTCTTAAGGAGATCCTCTCCTGCATATACTACGCCTCTGGAGTATCTTACACTTTTTCCGAGGATAAAAACGGTTAGGGTTCTACAGGGAATTATTATAAAAAAAGCCGAGGGCGTTTTACAATGCCGCGGCTTTTTGTTGCTATAGAAAGTCTTTTTATGGAAACAACACCTGTACAGGGCTAAGCCTTGGGGTTGTTGTGCCGTCACCAAGCTGGCCATTAGCATTCCATGCCCGGAGTGTGCCGTCATTCTTAATGGCAAGGGAGTGATAGTATCCGGCAGCATAGCTTTCTCCTGTCTCAACGCTCTCGCCGTTTATATACCACACATAAACAACATTTCCTGTTCCTCCGGGTACCAATGCCATAACTGTCATGGTGGAGCCTTGCTCTATCTCCTAAAGCTGTAATAATAACTGGTCCCTGGCTTCAACTCACCCACCATATAGGTTTTCAGCTCTGCCAGGTTCAGCTCTTTGATGAATTTCCGTCCCATTCCTGAGATGAACTTTCCGAACGGCTGTCTCGCCCCCCCCACGGTGGGCCTGCAGGTCAAAATCGTTGGGATATAATTCTCGTCTCTTTCCCATGATGTCCAGATCGATGGGTACAGTTTCCCAGCCATTAAGTTCGACAAAATAGCGAAACCAGATCTTCCAGTGACGGTCGATTTGTATTCAACCCCTCTCAGCCGCGCAGGCAATTTTTGCGCAACTGATTACCGAAACAAAGATCCGGGAATCTGGGTGCTTAAGAAACTCATGAGCTTTGTTGGAAAGTTTTTCCGGCTCTGACACGGCCCATATGATACTACAGGTATCAAACAGAAGTTTCATGTTTGCTTGCTTTCCTGTGAATGCATCTCCCAGTACTCCGGATGTATGAGCGGCTCAGTGAGATCTTCTTTAATACAAACGCTTCCTTTCCCACAGCCTAGTACCGTATTTTTAGATATTTAAATCGCTCTATTCAGACGATCCTACCCCCTCCTCGCGGACACATCAATTGAGTTCCGGCCGGACACCCCAGGAATCATATTGACTGTCGGTGCGCAGGAATACACTTCTGTTGAACTGTACAATTTCTTTTCTCGAAGAGGAGATTTCTCATAAAGTTAAGAGCAAGTAATAAAGAGAAGAACCTGCAGATATATAAAATTGCAGGAAAGGTGCGCTCACAAGCTTGTCCTGACGGCCAAATTGAGGAAAGCAGTTAAGAGCTTTCCTCACAATAAGAAAATAATACTTGAAAAAACACCCTCATAGATCTCACAAATACACGCTTCAAAGACTGACATTTACATCAATCATCACCTTGCCCGTACGGATGTACAATAGGAATAACTTTCAAAGCAAAATTGTGATTGTAAAAACAATGTGCTTTCTTTATTATATAAAATAAAGATGAAGAAAAGGGTTTACATAGAAACAACAATTCCAAGCTCTATACTCGATATTAAAAGTAAAAAATTAAGTACCCTAAGGTAAAATATCCATAATAACGACGGCGATATGGTAAGGAAACCGGATCACTCCGGCTCCCTCTCGTGAGACACCGGCGAACGGCGTCTTCGAGTATTGGCCAAGCCGTCGGATAATCGATTATATTTTATACAGTTGAGTAAATTTCGATTGAAAAGTCGTATCCTAGGCCTTGTTCAACATCCGGATAGATAGGAAATAATTCCAAATGCGTTTGCCCTGCCTGCCAGGATTGTTGTCCGACCTGTTGTCCGGGTTCGAAAAAGTGCTATAATGATCGGCGATCTGATATTCTTGACCTCAGGAGAAAATTGTGAAAGGTGTCATTCTGGCAGCCGGTTACGGAACCAGGTTCTTACCGGTGACCAAAACAATCCCCAAAGAGATGCTGCCATTGATCAATAAACCGGCAATTGATTTTATTATTGAAGAGTTTTTAGCTTCCGGTATAGAGGATATTCTGGTAATAACTTCCCGTCGAAAAAAGGCTTTGGAGGATTACCTGGACCGGGAAATGGAGATGGAATATATCTTTGAAAAGGAAAACGCCCGGGATAAACTAAAAAATATATCCCCCCCGAGGGCCAGGTTTTTCTTTATTCGCCAGCAGGAAATGCTGGGCACAGGACATGCCCTTATGCTGGCCCGCCCATTTATCGGCAATGAACCATTTATTGTGGCCTATCCCGACGACCTGCACCTTGGCCGTAAACCCCTGGCCGGACAGTTGATAGAAACCTATGAGCAAACGGGCTGCACCGTTCTGGCCACTATTTACGACCCGCCCAATATCGAACGCTACGGCACAATCGCCATTGCAGCCGACAACCTCCATGTAACCGATATTGTGGAAAAGGCTCCCAGGGAAGAGGCTCCCAGCCTGGAAACCTCAATAGGACGCTTTCTATATACCCCGGAGATATTCCACTACCTGGAAAAGGGCTGGCAGGAACACAAAGAGGGTGAATACTTTCACACCGGTGCGGTTAGAGCTCTATCTAAAGACGGCAAGGTTGTTTATAAGAGGATAGAGGGGGAAAGGCTGGATACCGGGGCTCCTGAAGGATTCCTGGAAACCCTGCTCAAGTATGCAAGTACCATACCGGAATTGAAAGCAGTGATCCGCACCTTCAAGATAGAAAATGATTTAACCTAATTCACTTCCCGAATACTGGCTGTTCCCCGGCCCGGTGCGAGAATGAAATCCTCCAGTGCAGGTACTATATTCCAGGCTATTCCAGTGTTTTAAAAAGCTTTTTCAAAAGATCCGGTTTATCGGTAATGATCCCATCAACCCCCCATTCGATCAGCCGTTTCATATATACCTCATCGTTTACCGTCCAGGGAATGATCTTCAGGCTCAAGC
>DRHE01000382.1 GCA_011049745.1 Spirochaetales bacterium
GTTAAGATCTGTCGGTACAACTGGCTGAAACGTTCAATTTTCTTCAACTTGATATCAGCATCCCGGCTCCACATACTGTCCGTATGTTCAGCCACTCCTCTGCTCTCTTAAGAAGCTCAAATAAAACCATCTCTACCGACTGGATTTTTGCTCCCGATTCTTTCATTATATTCAGTCCAACCTCTTTATTCGTTAATGTTCTTGAAGATACTGCATCAGCTAAAACATGTATTTCATACCCTGAAGCTAATAGATCCATGACAGTCTGGTAAACACAAACGTGTGTTTCAATTCCTGCTATCAATATCTGTTTTCTGTCTATAGTTTTCAGATTTTGCATAAAGCGTTCTTCACCACAACAACTGAAACATAACTTTGTTACCGGATGCTGATCTGTAAGCAAATTACTTATTTCAGGAACAGTCGCGCCTAGTTTTTCGGGAATCTGCTCTGCCCATAAAATTGGGATATTGAGCGTTTGAGCGCCCCTGATGATTCGTTGAAGATTTGCAAAGAGTGATTTTTTATCATACATAATTTGAGCCAATTTGCCCTGGACATCAATTATCGCTAATACTGTGTTTTCTAATGTAAGCATAGCAAAACCCCTTATAATCGAACTCTGCCGGTGATTGCAACTTTTTAAAGAGTACTGCTGTCCTTTTTACCCTCTTTTGCTTAATAGCTCAAGGAACGGTAGACCCTATATCCGTGTGCAGCTAATCCGGGTTGTAATCTATTGTTCATTTGCAGCATTCAGTGTAAGAATACTCATCTATGAGTATTTTGCGTGATCTTCTGTTCAGGGAAATGAAAGCACTTCGTACCATCGACTGTCATTCCCATACCCTGCTCCGGAGTGATTACTACGCCAGGGAGCGCAACTTTTTTACTATTCAATCATATTTCACGCGGGAAATTATGGCTTATCTGGGAAAGCCTGCAATGAATAAAGATTATGATGATTGGATCAGCGGCAGGAGCGAGGAAGAGAACTGGGAGCTCTTTCGGAAAGTTATCAGGCAGGCGGGAAACACTTCATATTGGCGGCACAATCTGCTTGTCTATCGGAAGTTTTTTGGCTTGAAGGATGATGAACTGAATGATCAGAACTGGCAGAGGGTGAATGAGGCTATTAAGCGTAAGACTGCCAATCCTGACTGGTATCGGCAGGTCACTAAGGATATCTGCGGCCTGGGTACGCAGATGCGGACTGTGGAATGGTATGAAAATTGGGAACCGGAGTTTTTTACCTGTGTTTTACGCATGGACGAGGCTTTAGAGCTCCATAAAAAAAGTACCAGGGAAAAACTTGCTGCGGCCGTGGATTCTTCCCTCAGCAGTCTGTCGGATCTGAAGAAAGCGCTGGTGGATTTTACACTAACCTATAATGTCCGGGGGAATCGGGGTATCAAATTGGCCCATGCCTATGAGAGAACCCTTCATTCTGAAGAGGTCTCAGAAACCGCCGCCGGAGCTCTCTATGATAAGTCTCTGCAGGGGCAGAGCTTGAGTACCGAAGAGATCAAGAAGTTTCAGGATCATATTATCTCATTTCTGGCAGAAATGGCCGACGAGATGAACCTTGTTTTCCAGATCCACACCGGTGTACAGACAGCCTGGGGCAGGATACCCGATTCAAATCCCATGCATCTTCTGCCGCTGATTCATCGGTATCGAAATGTCAAGTTTGATCTTTTTCATATGGGTTTCCCTTACGTGCGTGAGCTCGGTATGATGGGTAAGCATTGTCCCAATGTCTACCTGAACATGGCCTGGTCCTATCTTGTTTCCATGGAAGTCAGCAGGCAAGGCTTGAGTGAGTGGATAGACCTGGTTCCCGGTGTGAGGTTGTTAGCATTTGGTTCTGATGTGCGTTATCCTGAAATGATCTATGGCCATCTGGAAATGGCCCGCTCATGCATTGCTGATGTTCTGGAAGCAAAGGTACAGCGAGATTACTTGAGTAAGCAAGCGGCAATAGAGCTGTTAAAAAAAATGCTGCACTACAATGGTGTTGAACTATATGGTTTAAGTTTAGGCTGTGGGTAAGGCGATGCAGCGGCTCAGATTAGCAATAGATCACAGGGAGATTACAGGGCGGCAACCAGGGTTTTGAACTTTCTACCCCGGTCAAACTCATTCAAGAACATACCGAAGGAGGTACAGGCCGGAGAAAAAAGAATTGAGCTTCCCGGTTGGGATCCAGCAACTGCAGCAATGAGCGTTTCTTTCAGATTGTCAAAGGGGCCTGCGTAAGCGATCCCCTGTTGGTCAAAAAGCTTCTTCATCTTCTCTGAAGCACTGCCGGCTAATAAGAATATACTGTCCGCCAGATGGATAACCGCCATCAGGGGAGAGAAATCAAGCTCCTTGTCGGTGCCCCCGGTTATCAGGGTTATCGGCGGCTTCAGGCTTTTCAGGGCCTCGGCAGTAGCCTCCGGAATAGTGGCGGCTGAATCGTTGTAAAACTTCAGCCCCTTTTTGCGCTCAAAGAACTCCAGGCGGTGCTCAATACTCGGAAAACCCTTAAGAGCAGCTCTGATTTTTTCCACAGGCAGTCCGAAGAGTGAGGCGGCCAGCCCGGCTGCCAGCAGGTTTAAGCGATTATGCCTGCCGGGAATGGATAGCTCTTCATCGAGCAGCTGTTCCAGTTTATCCGCATTTCTAATCCAGCCTGCACTTCCCTCAAGGAAAGCTCCTTCGGTGTCTGCGGGTAAAGGACTATCAGAGAAAAAAAAGGCTTTAGCCCTGGTCTGGGCGGCAAATGGAGATTGATAGGGGTCCTGGTAATTGAAGATGGCATAGTCTTTTTCTCCTTGTTCCCTGAAAATGAGTTTTTTATCCGCCACATAATCTTCCATACTGTCATACCTGTCCTGATGATCAGGAAGAATATTGGTAACCATGGAGATCCGGGGTCGGAGCAGGCCTTTACCGGCTAGATCGGCTAACTGCCAGGAGGAGAGTTCCAGTACCACCGGGTCACCGGTTTTAAGTTCAGGCAGGAAGCTCAGGGGCGAGGTGGTAATATTGCCTCCCAGACGGGCATCCGGATAGGCGGATAAAAGAGTGTAATGTATGGCGCTTGCCGCAGTGGATTTCCCTTTGCTCCCGGTTATCGCGATTATCGGGTTATCAGCTAAACCCAGGAAAATAGAGAGATCACTCTCAACCGGAA
>DRHE01000383.1 GCA_011049745.1 Spirochaetales bacterium
GGTCTGCATTGTCTTGAGGATTGTATAGGTTAATAGGGGCCCGGGCACCAGGGCGCCGCTCAAAGCAACCACGAAAGAGAAGGAGAAGATTAGCCAGAGATTGGTGTTCATTGCTACCGGCCGCTATCGATGAAAGAACTTCATTTTTATGTTATAGAAGATAAAGCAATAACAGTTTCCCTGCAAGGAGGGCGATTTTAATAAGCAGGTAGGATTTTCGCAATAGACAGCGTGGTCGACTGTACCTTCGTGCACGGTACTTGCTGAAAAGGGGATTCGGGCTATCTGCTTATCGGGTCTTTAAGAACCTTGAATAATTCATTATACTTATCAGATTGATGGAGACTAAACAGAGATGATACTGGTTATAGACGATGAGTTCGCAATCCGAACTTTGATTCGAACGGTTCTGGAGGAACATGGCTACCAGGTCCTGGAAGCTGCCGACGGAACAGAAGGCCTGCGTATGGTGCATGAACAGCCGGTAAAGCTGGTCATTACCGATGTGGTTATGCCGGACAAAGGTGGAATCGAGCTCTTGATGGAACTGCGCAAGGAGTTTAAAAACCTGGCGATTATCCTCATGTCCGGAAAGATTGAAACTGATGCTGATTCTTTCCAGGAGCTGGCTGCGCAGTTTGGAGTCCTGGCAGTGCTGACCAAACCTTTTAAGATGAGCCGGCTGCTGGCGGTTGTTGAGCAGTCTTTAAACCGGTAGAATGGTGAAACTCCGTATTCTGTTTTTTCCTTTTATCCTGAGCTCTGTTGCCGTATCTGCTATGGTGTGATTCTCCCGCTCCTGCTGACTTCCGCCGAACAGTCTTATTGACGAATCAATACTGAACCCCGAGTGCCTCCATCTGAGAAGGTTATCCGCCATGTGTTGGTTGATGAGTTTCTTTTCGATAAAGAGCTTGATGACACGCCTGCGGAAGCATTCGGTCATTTGTGAGAGATTACTGAAAGGAATGTAGACAAAGTTGCCGCTCTGATCAAAGCCGCCTTCTAAGAAGATTCCATGGAAGTGTGAATTCCACCGTAAAAACTCGCCGAACGACTGAAAGCAGAGCACGGCAGCGGTTTCTACCTGAGTTTTTGCCGCTTCGTTCAAATAGTCCTGCGCCATGTCATAGATAAGTCTGCTTACTTTAAGAGAAAAGCTTTCTGTCATGCTTAAAGAAGACTCTCAGCATTTTGGGTAGGGTGAGGGTTACCAATCTATGGGGAAGCCGGAGTAAAAGGTCATTCGCCATGTACTAAAGCAAAGAGAAGGGTGCGCTTCTGTGAACAGGAAGGGCAGAGATGAAAGCCTTTGCAACTGAAGGGGCGGAAGAATTCCTCTCTACATTCAGAGTTGGTGCACTGGATGCGGGCGATTCCCTTAGTGTAATCCCCACACGACATGAAGTTTTCGACTACTTCCGTGATTCGCTCCAAGCGGAAGCGGCCGTATGTGAGAGCATACATTTCCTCATAGCTTTCGGCAAAATCTGGGAAGTGCTCTTTGAAGATGGTCTGAAGGATATTCGTTCCTCGCTTTAGCGTATGTAGGGGTCGAATCCGGACTGAGGTCAAGAGATAGTTGTGCCTGCACATAGCTATATAACGGGTGAATCTTGCGTAGTGATTTTTATTGTCAAGGGAAGGAGTTAATCCGCTGGGAGGATGTCTGCCAATGCTCCTCCTGCAGATGCCGATTTTCTTTGCCCTTTACAGATTGCTTAGTACCCACTTCGAGCTGCGCGGTGCCTCCTTTATTCAATCATGGATAACAGATCTTTCTGCTCCTGAGTCAGTGTGGGATTTTGCACCCTTTGCCATTCCCATTGTGGGCTGGCATGATCTGCGTATTTTACCATTCATTATGCTGGTAACCACTTTTATCCAATCCAAACTTACCCAGACCGGAGATGCATCAAATAAGAATATGAAGATGATGGCTTATATGATGCCGATAATGTTTTTCTTTATTCTTTACGATATGCTCTCCGGTCTTGTGCTTTACTGGACAATGCAGAATTTTTTATCTGTTTTTCAGCAGCTTTATATTAATAAGAAACGAAAGAGAGATCTTGATAAAGGAGGGACATCGCCGGCCAAAGATAAAAAACCTAAAAGGGGGAAATAAAGGATGGGTGTACAGGAATTCGAAGGAAAGAATGAACGGGAAGCAATTGATAACGCAATCAAGGCGCTTGGATTGAATAAGGAAGATATTGATATAGAAGTAGTGGAGTCAAAAAAGGGCAAATTTATCTTTGGCGGTGGCAAAGTCAGGATAAGAGTACATATTGATGAGGATGGCTTCGAACCAAAGAGCAGCCTGGAAGCAAAAGATGATTTTGAAAGGGAAGCTGTAGATTATGTTTCCAGGTTGATAGAAAAGATTGGAATGGAGGCAGAGGTTCATATAGCTTACAGAGAAGAGCGTAAAATCGGCCTTGATATTGAAACTGATGATTCCGGTTTGCTTATTGGCAAGAGAGGAAAGACCCTTGAGGCTTTACAGCTGATTACCAATATTGCCGCAGGCCGGATGAGTAATGACAGCCGCCGTATAATAATTGATACTGAGGACTATAGAAGCAGAAGAGAGTCGAGTTTAGTGCGTTTTGCTCAATCAGCCGCCGAACAGGTCAGGCGGACCGGCCAGCCGAGATTACTGGAGGCAATGAATCCCATTGGGGGTCAAGGTTGTGTCTGGTGCAAAAAAGAA
>DRHE01000384.1 GCA_011049745.1 Spirochaetales bacterium
GGTATCTGTGTAGTATTGAGGAAAAGATAGCGCTCAAAAATGCTGCACAAGAGCTTGAGGCCCTTTAGAGTATACAGAAAAAGAGGCAGTTAAAGATTTTGAGCTGCTGCAAAACAGCGGCCTGGACAACATGCTGGAGCTTACATACTATGAACGCAAAAGAGTTCACAACCTCAAGTACTATACCTGGATCGAACAGCAGGGCAAAGAACTGAAAGAGCTGAACTCCCAGTGGTATGACTATGATAACTATTGGTCGGGTATCCATAACCAGGTGCCGGAAATGGATCAATTGATCTTAGAGTTTAACAAAAAGGTGGAGGCTATTTAGCCGGCATCTATTTAGCCGGCAGCAGCGGCTGCCTATGTTATGCTGATTTACCGGCTTCATGGCCGCCCTGCTGTTCAGCTTCCAAGCCGGGCAGCTCTCTATACTCTAAAGGGCCTCAAGCTCTTGTGCAGCATTTTTGAGCGCTATCTTTTCCTCAATACTACACAGATACCCGGTTATCGTCTGAGAGAAAGATTTCAGCTCCTGCAGCACAGCTCTGGCCTGCTCTTTCTCACCAGCCCTGGATAATGCAACCAGCCTTTCACTCTTTTCATGCATTTTCTTATGAACCTGCTCCAAAGAAGTAATCTCATCTATATCAGCAAAACGCTTAAGCCCTGATGAGTAGAGCCATCTTCCCAATGAACACTCTTCAGCTGAGACAATTTCTTCCTCAGAGATAGAATGAGAATCATGCAGAAATTGTTCGACCCGTATTAACCAGAGCTTGTGGCGGATCCTGGCATTTATAAAGACGGATGTATCAATCCGATCATCAAAAACAGATTCACCATTGATTTTAAATTTATCCATGGCGCTTTGTATCTCTTCTGCATTATCACTGTTCTGAATTATCAGCTGGCTGATCTTATCAATGGCATCATAGATATCATTTGATTTGGTATTTATTGATTTGACGCCAATAAGGTTATTGGCGGATATTTCCTGTATTTCAGTAATAAAATTCCTGATCTCTTCGGAGCCCTGCTGCATTTGAGCAGAGTCGCTTTTGATCTCTTCGGTACTTTTCAGCAAAACATTTGTTGCCTTAAGTATCTCACGGCTGCCGTTAGCCAGCTCATCGGTACTTAAGGATATTTCGGAAAATGCATCGGCAACCTCTTTGACCCCCGCAGTAATCTCAGCAAAGGCCCGCCCGCTCTCTTTGCCGGCGGTTAATGCCTCTTTGATCTTCTCAACAACACTCTTCAGGGTTTGGGAGATGCTCATTGCATTTTCCGAGGTAGATTCGGCAAGCTTTCCAATTTCATCGGCAACAACCGCAAAACCCTTGCCGGCTTCTCCCGCCTGGGCTGCTTCAATCGCTGCATTCATGGAGAGCAGATCAGTTTGCGACGCCACATTATTGATAACCGTAATCAGATTGAGCATATCATCTATGCTCCTGGATATCTGGCTTATAATCTCAGTAGTTGTATTAACCTTTTCACTGCCCCTCATAGTTACCGAAACCAGTTTATCAGCCGCCTTTTTCTTTTCCTCAGTTATCTTTGCCACACTCTTAATGGAGGCATTCATTTCCTCTACTGAAGCAGAGGTTTGCTCAACAGAACTCGCCTGATTATTGATCTGATCAGCAAGGCTCTTGTTATTATCCAGGATTTGCTCCAGAGCCGCTTTGGAAGCCACAATATTATGGGTTAAATGCTCTGTGTCATCGCTTATCAGGTTGATTCCATTGTTTATCTCGGTTATAACCGAAATGGTTTGCTCAACATTTTCAGAGAGGTCCTTGCTCAGCTCCTGATTATGCACTGATAAACTATTTATACTTTTTACAGTATCCTGCAGGTTCTTTATGGCTTTATTGAAGCTGAGAGCCAACCTTCCTATTTCATCATCAACCTTGACAACCATCCTTTTAACTAAATTGCCTGCCGCCATATCATTGGTTACCTGCAGCAGTCCCTTTAACTTACCGGCAATCGACCTTCCGATGGCCAGGGTCAGGGTTGCGATGATCAGCAGAACCGCACCAAACACAACCAGCATTATTCTACGGATTCGGAAGAGGGTGTTTTTCACCAGCTGGTTCGCCTCACGGTCAACTTTCGCCAGGTAGCTCTCAAACCATTTAAAGGCGGCAATAGCGCGCTGATCATCAATTGATCCCTTTTTTTCCATATCACCCAGCGGTTCTCCATCAGCAAGTAGTGTTTTCATCTCTTTAAGAATTCTTAAGTATTTTTCAATAACCCGGTAGATAATCGTTAAATTTCGGGTCTCCTCATCGGCGATTGCCGGAAGATTCATGTATTCCGTGGTTCTGCTGATAAAACCCTTGAGGCGTGCTTCAGCTGCTGTTATATATTCCAGATCTTCATGCAGGATAGCTCTCTGAAAAAAATGAACGAAGCCTCCATAGCCAAGCTCATCTTTCATCCCGGAAATCAACCGTCCTTTGCGGGATGCACTATCAACTTCCTGCACAGCTACAAAAATGTCCTGAAAGCTGCTGTAAAGCAGATATCCTGTGCCCAGAAAAGACAGACCGATTATAACGGCCAGGAGGAACAGCTTCATTCTGATAGTCAGCCCCCATTTAAGCTTTAAAGTATTGCCTCGGGATATATTCTCTTTTGCCATTAGTCCTTTCCTCTTCTGTTAAATAAAATCCTCAAACTGTTTCAGCGGTAACCAAAAAAGAGGTCTGTTTAAGGTTAAGCCACGAAGCGGGCAGCTCCGGTTCCCTGCTTAAGACCCTTTTCAACACCCCCTTTTTATTACTGCCGCTGATGATGAAGTAGATATTGGCCGCAGAAGCCAAGAACCCGGCAGTCATTGAGAGCCGGTAAGCTTCAAGGTGGTCCACATAGATCGCTGCTGTTAATCCATGCAGGTCAACAGCAACAGGTCGTTTATTACCCCGGCCATCGATTACCTGGCCATGGGGAAAGAGCGACGCTGTATGACCATCCTCCCCTAAACCCAGAATCACCAGGTCCGGCCCCCGGGGCTCCTTTGGTGCTCGCAACTTCCGGAAAAACTTTTTCAGCATTCCCTCATAAGCCAGGGCTTTCTCTGCCGGTTCCCCGCTTCCCGCCTGCCAGGAAAAGATCTTTTCCCCATGAACTCCGGCAGGCTCCCAGAGTACTTTCCTGATCATATTTTCATTGGACTCCGGATTGTCTTCAGCAACCCACCGCTCATCACCGATGAACCAGAAGCAGCGATTAAGAACTTCCTGGTTTCTCTTAAGCATCAGGGCCAGCTCCCGGTAGCATCCCCGCGGAGAAGAGCCGCCGGCCAATACTATAGCTGCCTTACCCCTCCTGCTAATTGCTCTTTTCAGGTGAGAAAACAAAATCCGGGCAGCTTCTCTGCCCAGTTGATCACTATCTTTATAAACTTTCAGCTTTTTCCCAGCGCAGATTACATCCGCAACCGAAGTTCTTAAAGCAAAAATCCAACACAATATATTCGGGCGTCCACAGGATTTCCTCCGGTCACTGACTTTATTATTTTTTGCGCTGAACACACGATATTTTAAAGGTAATAGCATATGAAATCAATAACCGCTTAGAATACTTATCGGCAGCAGTTCTTTTAAATTGCCGCCGATCTTGCCAGGGCTTTATGATAGAGCAGGTCAGCTTCTGAGGAATCAACTTCCTTTAAAAGGATCTCACCCTGAGAGGGCAATTGCAGGGCTATAGTTCGTTTTCCGCTATCAGGGGAAGAGATTAGAGCGCAGTTGTCGCCGGAACATTGCAGCGCCATCCTGTCACCGCCCCGTATATACAACTCCAGTAAAAAGCCGCTTTCCAGGGAGCCTTTATTCTCATGATTCAGAACAATACCGGCACCGTCACTCTTATCCATCAACAGCTTATTCCCGTCTCTATTCTTCAACTGCCAGCCCAGGCGCTCGGCCAACCAGAGGAAATAAAGCAGCCCCTCAGAACTATTACCGCCATTCAGCACTATAGCCTCGATTTCAGTTAGATAATGCCGTTCAGCCTCAGGTTCAAATAGGGCGGCCGTTCCTTTACGCAGCGGCTTTATCCGCTGCCAGGAAAAATCAGCAAAGCTCATGGATGGGTTTTTATTCAGCTGGAAGGCCAGGCTTTGAACAATCTGAAAAGGATCTTCATCCAGACTCTCATTTACTCCGGTGTTGATCAAAAAACGATCCGCGAGTTCATCAATCTGGCTGAAAATTTCCGGAAAAGGTATCAGGGATTCGAGCCACCAGACATAGAGCGGTATCTCGCGAATAATCAGGGAGCTCCAGAATCCCGGGTCTCTCCCTATATCATCATCTCCATTTTGAATATGTACCTCTTCAAAACAAACAGCGCCATCTGTACTCCCGGGATAACATCTGGCGGATACCACAGCCTGCGATTGCCCGGGAAAACCACTGTCAATAAAAATAATACGGGCCGGCCTTTTACCCAGAATGTAGTTCAGTGAACTATCTATACCGAATTCCTGGAAAGCCTGCTTGAATATTATTAAATTGAACAGGCTTGCCCTGGTCGCTGCCCCGGCACTCTCAGACAATGCCCTTTTAATTTCCTCTTCAATTTGACGAGAGTTTATAGGACCTGCCATGGTTACAGCTTTCTCCATTTATGGCCTGAGTTGCTAAAGAGTCCCCTGGCTTCTGCCGGTCCGCTTCCTCCCGCCGCGTAGAAAAAGAGTTCCTGATCCCCTTTTTGCTCCCACCCCGAAAGTATGGAAGTGATAAAAGACCAGGCGGCTTCCACTTCGTCGCTGCGGGTATAGAGGGTTGAATCTCCAAGCAGGGCATCGAGCAGCAGGCGTTCATAGGCCTCGGGCAATTCATCTGCAAAACTTGAGCCGTAAGAAAAATCCATATTAACGGTGCGCATCTCAGTAGTAAATCCGGGTATTTTCAGATTGAAATTCAACATTACCCCCTCATCAGGCTGGATCCTCATGATCAGGGTGTTGGCCGGAGAAAAAGAGCCCCGTAAACCTTCGAAGAGAAGGTGCGGCGGGTGTTTGAATTGAATGCTTATCTCGGTTGTCCTGCGGGCCAACCTTTTGCCCGTTCTCAAGTAAAAGGGCACCCCTGCCCAACGCCAGGAATCGAGCAGCAAGCGTAAGGCCACATAGGTTTCAGTGACTGAATCCGGCATTACCCTCTCTTCTTCTCTATAGCCTTTGACCTTCTCTGCCTGGCTCACGCCCGCTATATACTGTCCCCTTATTGTTGCGTTCCCCGCCTCCGAGGTCGGGATGTGCTTTATGGACTTTAATACTTTAAGTTTTTCGGTTCGTATTGAGTCTGGATGAAGATCATTAGGGGGCTCCATGGCCACCAGGCAGAGCAGTTGAAGCAGATGATTTTGAACCATGTCTCTTAAAGCACCTGATTTTTCATAATATTCACCCCTGGTCTCTACTCCCAGGGTCTCAGCCATGGTGATCTGTACATGATCAATATAACGGTTGTTCCATACCGGTTCAAAAAAACCATTGCTAAAGCGGAAAACCATTACATTCTGGACCGTTTCTTTGCCCAGGTAATGATCAATCCGGAATATCTGCTGCTCTCTGAAGATGGACGAGAGTTTACTATTCAGAGCCTGAGCTGATAAAAGATCCCGGCCAAAGGGTTTCTCAATAATAATTCTGCTGTAAGGTTCAGTTTCACGCCCTGCTTCCACAGCGGCGGTTGATACGGCTGCCTGTATCCTGCCATTAGATAACCCCGCCCTGCCCAGCTCTTCAATAATAACTTCATACTGACCGGGGGGTGTGGCCAGGTAATAAATACGGTTGGCAGGTTGCCCATAATCCTCTTTGATTCTCTTATACCCATCTTCAGTTTCAAAAGGGCTGGAAATATAAGAAACCCTGCTCAGGAATTGCTCTA
>DRHE01000385.1 GCA_011049745.1 Spirochaetales bacterium
CCGGCTGCCGGCTCCACCGGTATTTCAACGAGCTTTATCTTTTCTATGGTCTTAAGCTCTTCAGCGCTTTCCCGGCTGATCTCCTGCGCCGGTGCCATAACCTCGGCAACCTTTTCAGTTGTCTGTTCTACTCTATCGGTGAGCTCCTGGACCAGTTTTTCAGTTTCCTCAGGGCTCACCTGCTCGCCGCTTTCGCTTTTCTCCACAATTTTCTCTACAATCGCCGCTACTTCCTGGAAAACCTCTTCTGTTTCTTTAAGGGTTTCCCCGCCTATAATCATTTCCTGGTTAGCGGCTACTATGGGGGCTGCCTCTTCGATTTTTTCAACCGCTTCAATCATGGCTGAATCCTGATCAGCTAATTTTTCCTTTATTTCATCCACATCCACGGTGGCGGGAAGTACAGCTACTTTTCCCTCTTTTACGGCCAGCTTGGTGGAGCCGTCGTCAGTAATTGTAACCCCGAATTCGGTACCCCTGACCCCGCACACGGCGGACTCAGTCTTTACAGCAAACTTGTCATTTCCGGTGAGCTTGCTGACCTTGGCCAGCAAGGAGCCGGCAACCAGTTTTACGCCCACATTGGACTCTTCAGGATTTAAAAACACATCCTGAAGCAGTACCTCGGTATTATCCTGGATGCGCAGAGCACCTACATCACCAAATTGGAGCTCACAGTATGATTCTTCTCCTACCCTTATAATATCATCCTCTTCTAAAAAATCGCCGATCTGTGCCTCCTGCCAGTCATCACTAAAAGCAACCAGGACTTCGCCGGAAATAAAGGTGATCATAGCCTGGGTATATTGCGGCGCTTCCACTGGCGGCAATTCGCTTTCTGCAACTACCGCTTCAGTGGAGCGGGTGGGAGCAATCGATCCCTTCTGCTTTTGGCAGCCCCAGCTTGAAAGCAGCAGCAAAAGTATTATCGTGCTGAAAAATGCGGATTTCCAACCTGATCTCATGATTATCCCCCGGATTATTTTAAAGTTACAGATAATCTGCAAGAGATTATCCAATTTTAATCTGACTACATACTATTATAGCGCAAAGTTGATAGAATATCTACTATAGGCAGATAAATTGGCGGTTTTAGACTGGCTGAAGTTTGAGAATTACCGGTTACAGATTACCGGTCAGAGAATCCCGGGCAATCCCAGGAAAAAAACCATATAGAGAGGCAATAGGAGCAGAAAGAGGATATAGGTTATCAGAATGGTAAAAGAGACCAGGTTCTCTGCGTTTCTCGCCTGGGAGGCCATAACCGATAGGTCGGTGGGCGGCGGCACATGGGTCTCTAAAAAGAGCACCCACAATTGAGCGGGCATCAGTTTCATGTTTTTTAGGAATAGAAAATATGATCCCCAGAAGAGCATGGGCATAAGGAGAAAACGAAAAGCAGCCACAGTAAGGGATATCATGAAAAGATGCTTTATATCTATTTCATTAAACCGTATACGGGCAATCATGGCACCCAGGCAGATCAGGATCAAGGGAAAGGTGACCTGGCCAAGGCGGTCCATAGCATTATAGATTGCTAAAAAGGGTAAATGCTCCATGATAATTACTTTCTGCAGACCCGTGACCACGGTGAACACTCCGGCAATAATTCCGATCAGTGGCGGTGAAATAAGTCCTCTCGCCCTAAGCCTGGCGCCGCGGCCGCTGACCAGCAGATTGCCTACGGACCAGAGCAGTGGAATCTGGATCAGGATGTAAGCCCCTACATAGAGTGTGGGAATCCGGGTGCCGAAGGCCTCAGCAGTTAAGGGCAGGGTGGCCGGGAGGATCTCAATAAGCATCAGGGGAAAATATGCGGAATTACCGAAACCGGACATAACTGTACCGACCCTGCTCTCTTCAGGAGAAAGCTTCATGGATCTGAAGAGCAGCCAGGCCGAGATCAAAGCCAGGGGAATAATGAGCAGAGCGGTTATGGGAAAGAGAATGCTGTCAGCTATTTCACGGGGGTTTATGGAGCTGATTTTTATAAAAAAGTATAGGGGCAGGGCCACCTTGACAATAAAGCCGCTTAAAAGACGGAAGAAATCATGTGACCAGCGCAGGTACCGGTTAAGGATAAAACCCACAGCCATTAGAGAAAAGATCTGCAGCAACGCATAAAGAATGGGGAGAACCAGGGAAAAGGATTTGATAATATTACTCCTTGAAAGTAGTATACGGCAGAGATCAGCCGAAATAGGCTTTTTTTATGATCTCCACATCCTTTAATTTGTCGCTGGTCCCGGAAGCGATAATCTGCCCCTTTTGCAGGAAAAATCCACGGTGGGAGACCTTCAGGGTCATATGGGCATTTTGTTCGACCAGGAACACTGTTATACCCGAATCATTGATCCTTTTAATAATATTGAAGGTTTCCTGAACCAGCACCGGGGCCAGGCCGAAAGAGGGCTCATCAAAGATCATTAATTGGGGATTAGACATCAAGCCCCGGCCTATAACGAGCATGGACTGCTCACCACCGCTCATGGTGCCGGCTACCTGGGTAAGCCTCTCTTTTAAGCGCGGGAAGATCTGGAAAACTGGTTCATATCTCTTCTCGATCTCCTTTTTATCCGTATCTTTATAGGCGCCCATGCGCAGATTGTCTAAAACATTCATTTTGGGGAATATTCTCTTGCCTTCAGGCACAATGGATATTCCCTGCCTGATTATTTTATAGGTTTTTTCACCGGTAATATCCTCTCCCTGGAAAAAGATCTTTCCCTCTATTATCTTTACCAGCCCCAGAATAGATTTAATCAGTGTGGATTTTCCCGAGCCATTGTTTCCTAAGAGGCAGACGCATTCACCTTTAGGTATTTTAATGGAGACATCGAGCAGCATCTTATTATTGCCGTAAACCGTGGTTACATTTTTCAGCTCAAGTTGAATATTGTTATCCATATTAATCCTCTTTGCCTAAATATGCTTCTCTGACTTCGCGATTGTTCGATACCTCCTCATAGGAGCCCCTGGCAATTTCCTGGCCGAAGTTAAGGGCGATCACCCTTTCCGATACAGTGCTGATTACACTCATATCATGCTCAATAATAATGATGCTGAC
>DRHE01000386.1 GCA_011049745.1 Spirochaetales bacterium
CACCAATCAAAAAGTACAGGCGCTCCAGTGGTTTAAGCTCTTCATTCTCTAAAGCTCCGGTAATTACCGCTGAAATATTCTTATCCTTTACCGGCAAAATTTCAAGAAGCGGCCTGGCGCTTTTTTCAAAGAGCTGCCGCTCTTTAACGGGTATGCTGAATGCCAGATCATTCAATTCTTTGCGTCTGGTATCTTTGACCTCGCTCTGGCTGATGGAATCGATAAGCAGGGAGATTCCCACCGAGCTTTTCTCAAGAAAGGAGGTATAGATTGGGTAGAACCACTCTGCCATGGAGAGTATACCGGCCATGGAGAGGATTATTTCATCTCTCAGGAAGGGCGAAGTCTTTTTTTCCAGTTTAGCAAGAAGAGTGGGAATAGAAGAAATGGAGTGGTAGATCTCCAGGGCTGAGGCGCCGTGAATTATAAGGCGTGAGTTTGAAGTTTCAGCAACTATCTCTTCAATTAGAGGAATGCTCTCCCGGTCATCAAGTTTTGCTAGGGCAACCATACATTTGCCGCCCAGGAAATAATCCCTGGAGTGCAACTGCTTTCTCAAGATATTTTTACCCTGCTCTATCTTTTTAGTGCCTAGAATATCGGCAGCTATATAGGCGGTGGTGAAGGAGTGGTTTTTCACCTCGGAAATCAGGGCTTGAACTGCGTGTTCATCCAGGGGCAGCCGGTAGAGCGCATTCAGGGCTTCGGCGCGGATAGTAAAGCGGGGAGACTTGAGGTGGGCAAGAATTTCCTCAAGCGTCAGGCCGGAACCTGATTCAGCCATTGCCCGGATAGTATCCTTTTCCTGGCTTAAGGTTTTAGCCTTACCGAGCCGGTTGAGCAGGCTGATAGCCCGCAGATCTCGAGGCGAAAAGATTACTGACATGGTGTGGCGTATTGAATAAGCGCCCAGGCTTTCCATCTTGTTGACCATAAAGAGAGCTATGGTAAAAAAGAGGGCCAGAGAGCCGAAATATACTCTGAAAACATCGATCATCCGTTCACCGAAGACTATCTGGAGCCATACCAGGATTACGCCGCCGAGCAGGGAACCGATTGCCCCTGCCAGACCCCGCGATAGAAGATAGATAATACCAAGGTTCAGGCGCTGTTCCGCTTTTATGGCGGCCAGGAAATATACCTGGCCGGAATTATTAATACCGAACTTCCCCATATTATGAAAGAAGAAAACGAGCGCGGAAAAGATCCAGATACTTAAAGGTTTGGTCAATGAAGGTGAGAGGATTACGGGCAGCAGGATCAGGGTGAGAACCCCGGTAAAATTGAAGTAGAGGGGCTTGGCTCCTAATTTATCGATGAGGAAGCCGTTTATTAAAGCCATAAATATGGCGCCTGAGCTTCCGAAAACGGTAAAAAATACTATGGAGCTGTCAGGCTGGCTGTAGACCGTTTTCATATAGACAATAAGAAAGGGGGTGACCATTGCGGTAAGCATGGTGATCAGGAAATTATTGATCATGAACTTTCTTAAGGTGTTTTCTTTAAGGGATTTTACCAGGATCTTGAAAAACTTTTCGGTAAGACTCTCCGGGCTCTGTCGAGGTTCGGGAAGCTGTAAAATAAAACGGGCGCCGATTATACCGGTGAGAATTCCTGTTAAAAAGAAGAGAGAATAGATATAGAGAGGCGCGGAACCTCCCAGCAGAAAGGCCATACCAATGCCCACGATAAGGGTAGTAACGTGCTCAATAATCTGAACCTTAGATAAGAAATCCCCTCTGGTTTTTTCTGAGGATAGGGAACCGATTATCGGATTGTAGCTTGTTATCGCTATACCCCTGGAAATCTGAAAGCCAAGAACACTGGCAGTCAGTATTATAAGTATGGCTGCCTGCAGCCCAATTAAACTCAGAAGGGGGGCTGCAAGCAGCGGGATCATCATCAGGTATCTGATAATCCAGAACCTGCCCATTAATTTAACTATTCCGTATTTCGGTACCAGCAGCCGGCCGATCAGGATAAAAAAAGTGCCGAGAAAAATAAAGGAGGAGAGCAAGCCGACCAGGAAGTTCCCGGCACCCAGTTTCAGGGCATAGAGGATGATAATATTGCCGGCGAGCAGTGAGAAAGAGATGACATTGAAGAGATCAAAAAGATAGAAATTTTTCCTGGCCTTAGTCATCTCCCCGGGAGTCAAATCGGGCTTCTTCATAAGAGTAGATAGTAGCGATATTGGCGGGCTCTGGCAACTATATGAGAAATAGGCAAGGCGCAAAAGGCTCTTGATGGATTTTTAAGTATTGTCTATAGTTTAAACAAACGTTTGTTTGAAAAATATGCAGGCTGATTGACAGGTGAAAGGAGCAGGTAATGAGAATTCTTACCATTTTATTATTGTTCCTGCTGAGCTGGCAAAGCTACGGCCAGAGCCTCTTTGAGGATGCGGCAAGCGGCGAAGCCGCTGACAATACGGAATCAATGTTGCAGGAGAGTTACGAGCTAAATGGCTACCTGCGCGGTGTTGTTTACGGCGGCCGGGAGGACGGCAGTGATCAGGCTGAGCTGAAG
>DRHE01000387.1 GCA_011049745.1 Spirochaetales bacterium
AATTCTAAAAATGTTCCTGTAAGAACACCTCTATTCCGTACAGTATTCCAAACAGCAAACATTGTGTATTAGATAACCCCGCAAATACCGAGGATTTTGAAGGTAGTATCTGTTCAATGCCGGTGATATTGTATTAGCTATGGTATATTAAGAGGTAATCAATTATTAATCTCTGAAATAGAGCTTAAGCATAGTAAATATTATTCCTGAGAGAACTGCAATCTGTCCTATCCAGAATATGAACATCCATTTCAGAGTTTCGGATTTATTCCTTTCTATCTCGGTTTTCAGTTCTGATTTGGCAGTTGCTATTTCGGTTCTCACCTTGCCCATTTCCTCGGCAAGTCTCCTCTCAAATCTTTCCTCAGAAATCGTTATAGCTTCTTTTCTCGCTTCCAGGTCTATCTCTTTTATAATCTCGGTAAATGGTTCAGCGCCTTTATTCCCTAATTTATCAGTTAAAACTGAAGGTATCGCGATAACAGACATTAAGAACAACTCCTTAAAAAATAATAAGCCTTCTATCTTTAAGTGTCAACAGTCAACAGAGGCATTTCTCGAACTTATGGAAGTGCATGCCAGGATTGAAACGGCAGGAATTCCATCTGACCCAATTTCGGAATGTTTTGCCATATACATCATATGTTTCATATTATTTTGTTGTAGTTTTTGTTATCCATAGGAATGTATCAGAAAATAGAGATAATGGAGAAGAAAAATACAACTCCGAGATGAGTACTATTTCAGTCATCATGGGCTCTGGGGAAATACACAAAATATTGCAGATCTTTCAGAAAATAGGGAGATCCCCTCCTGGGGTAAATACCGCTTATAGTTTTTTCCTATTGCATGACGGTTGCTCATATTTGCTTTGAAAGTTGTTTCTATTGTATATCCGTACGGGCAAGATGAGGATTGGGAGAAGTATGGTCAGATAGAAATATTTCGCATTAATGCCTTGTAGCAGAATCTTGAGGCGGGAATTTTCCATGGTGAAAACAAAATTCTGGCCGGTAGAGAAATGGCGAAAAAGTGCCTCATCTATGGAAGCGGCGCATTAAAACGGGGGAAAACAGAGGAGGGAGAGTACTATCTGCGCCTGGCCTTCTATCCACTTTTTATGTCCCTCAAAAAAGCACGGTCAAACGGAATTTAGTTCGCTTCGCCCACCCCGCTATCGCGGGAGAATGCTGGAATATTGAGATAGTTCATCGAAAAGCAAAAAACTCGCCACATGGCGCCAAAGCTATGACGAGATAAAATATTCCTATCGATATCCATTTTGTTCTAAATATTGTATTATTGTATTAACTATCTTTTCTGCAATCCGAGCATCTTCTTTTGCGTCTTTTTCATCAATGCTTAAATCGAAGTCGTAATCTCCGGTCTGTCTTTCACGAAACAGCCGGCTAATTGATTTACTAAACTCTTTTGGGAAAATATCAGTTTTTACAAAATGCTGATTAAATGCACTGATAACTCCGGTGTGCTTTGAATATGAAAGCTCCTTTGTGAGCAAAACCGCTTCCATTGCGTAAAAGGCGGCATAATATGCACGAGAAGAAGCGAAATCATAATCGCCTTCTTCAACGTTACGATGAGCTGCCGCTATGGAACGAAAAGCCTTTCCGATCATTAACTGAAGTTGATCTCTTAGCTGTTGACGATTATTCATAAAACAATACCCTCTCGAAAAGCATTCATTAAAAGAGGGTTATAAGGATGCTCATGAATTTCTTTATCCAACTTGGGTAAAACAGATAATACAACATTATATCGATAGAGAAATTCTCCGGCTATTTCATCGATCAGGTCTTTCACTGAAGGCGATATTTCATCCAGTACTACTAAACAGTCATAATCAGAATCATGCGCACTATCCCCACGTGCCCTGGAACCGAAAAGGACAATTTTCTTAACCCGATGACCAAATCGTTTCTTTATTTCTTGTCCAAAAAGATATATAATTTCTTTTTCGTTTTTTTGTTCCATGTCTATTTTCAATCCCATTCATCTGGTAGTTTAATTTAAAATGACCAAATATTGATGAAAAATCAAGTGCTTTTTAGCATGTTCGAAAAGGTTCTATTCTACTTTACCCGGGTAGTGGTTTTCAAATGCGTTTGCCCTGACAACCCCTGGTAACCGGGTGGTCGGGTATGTACTATGGCAGCTCGATAATTCAGAAAGAACACTGTCGTAATTGACTGGAAAAACAATATTGAGTATTGTTCGTTGGTAAAGGAGATGATAAAGGAGAGCTGATGAAAATCTGGATAAAAGTTCTTACCGGAATTATACTTGGGGGCCTGCTTGGCTATTTTCTTCCCGGCAGCAGGGCAACCGTAGAAACCACTGCCTTTATCTCGCTGCTGATCATCAGGATTGGTCGTTATGTGGTATTCCCACTGGTCTTTTTTGCCCTGATCGTCGGCACTTATGAATTAAAACGGGAGAAGAGGCTTTTTAGAGTATATGGAAGAACTCTTTTATATCTGGTTTTATCTACCGTTCTGCTGACAATTGTCGGAGTACTCTCTGTCTTACTTTTTTCACCTGGGCGCATACCTATTATTATTGAATCGGAGGTTGCTTTTCAAATAACCGGTTTTAAAGAAAGCCTGTTTCAGGTATTTCCCACTAATATGTTCGTGGTTCTAACGGCAAGTGGTAAGGTGCTTTTGCCGCTTATATTCCTGGCCTTTATCCTTGGTATTAATCTGGATTTTGAAATTCGCATTACGAATCCGGTGGTGCAGATTCTCGATTCTCTGAGCCGTATCTTTTATCACCTTAATTCACTGGTGGTAGAGCTTTTCGGCATAGGCTTAATTGCTGTCACCGCCAGCTTCTTTTTCACTCTAAAGATCTCGGATCTGACTCTCTTTAAAGAATTATTTATTATTTTAGCATTTGATCTTATTTTAATCATATTCGGGATCTATCCGGGGTTGCTCTACCTTTTAGGAGGAAAAGAAAATCCATATAAGTGGCTTTATGCGGTCATCGGTCCGGCGTTAACCGCCTTTATTACCGGCGATGAATATCTGGCTATAGGTATGCTGGTGAGGCACGGGAGAGAAAGCCTGGGCGTGCCCCGCAGGGTGGGATCGGCAGTCTATCCTTTATTTGCCTTTTTCGGACGTGCCGGTACCGCTATGGTAACCGGTGTATCATTTATATTAATTCTTAAGTCCTACTCCAGCCTGGAAATAAGCTTTACCCAGATACTCTGGACACTGGGTTTCAGCTTTTTAACTTCACTGACCCTTGGTTCCGTGCCGGGTATGGGTTCTCTGGTGGCTATTTCTCTGCTCTGCTCTATTTTTGGCAAAGGAATTCAGGAGGGGTATCTTATTCTTAAACCGGCTGCTCCCCTGTTGATAAGCGCGGGCGTAATCCTGGATGTTGTTACTTCGGCTTTTATTGCCTTATTGATCAGCAGACATGAAGGGGTCCGGAAGGAAATTGAAGTGGTGGATTATCTTTAGGGCAGAGTATAACGGAGGCCTATTAACCCTGAAATCAACATCTGATCGACAAAAGGCAGTTCTTCACCATCCCAAAGATGGAATACCGGGAATAAAACCCTGATAGATGTTTTGAGTTCTAACCTGTCGTTGAGTTTCCAGGCAGTATATATCTCTGTCTCCGGGTAGGCAAACCTGCCCGCGTAAAAATAACCTGCTAAAGGGGCGAAATCATCTTTTATATCATCAAAAAGGGGAATGGGCAGGCGGATAAAGAGAGCCAGACCGAGCCCTGCTCCTGCTTTAAGGCGGTCATTAATGATAAACTCAGGCCCAATGCGCGCGTCAACCAGGGAAGCCAGGACTAAAAAGTCGCGGTGCTCCAGTTCAGCAGGTAAAGCTCTATTATTCTGATACTGGTAATAGGTGCCGAAAAAAAGGGCGCCGCCATTCAGGGTGAAAATTCCCCGCTGCCAGAAAGGAAGGGAGAAACCGATAGTCGGCATTAAGGGGCTGGGAGCGCTATCCTGATC
>DRHE01000388.1 GCA_011049745.1 Spirochaetales bacterium
TAATATTTCCTCGTTTTTGCGGGGTATATCCTTTTGGTACTTTTTGAGCAATTATATGAATCCAAACATTTCTGCTCCATTGGGCTTTACAATACTTGGTATTGAAAGAGTGAACAAGAATTCCTGATTAAAAGATTGGCTTCATGGTTCCCCTGCATTACACTTGAAAAGAAAGCAGGAAATTCTTACAGGTAATAATCAATACTCAGATAAAATAGCTGCGTAATAGAGCGACTTGACTACTGGATGTAATTTTTCACCCCCACGGGGGTTCTCCCTATATGGTTCAAATCAACTGGGAAAAGTTATCAAACAAGAATTAATGCCATTCTGAGATCATTTTACGAAGATCATAAAAAAACGTATCCTAATATTCGTGGCCGCTCAACCCCGCCCGGGCGACTTCGCAAAAGAACGCAAGAGTATACAAGTTTCGTGATTTTTATTAGTTATATACGACCGTGCCCTGTTTTAGTTCTCTACTTCTCCTGCAGACTAAATTCTGCGTCCAGTGCACACGGAGCTAGTCATCCCTGTCAATTTCTACAACGACTCTTGCAGGGACCGCGTCGATTCTTTCGATTTTCAAGGGGAAACAGTATACCTTGAACTCTTTTCCGTGGATTGCAGAGAGGTTGGCAAGGTTCTCTATGACGAAGATGTCATTCTCGATCAGCAATCGGTCATATTCTCCATGGCTGCGGCCTCGTCCCAACCCGAGCGCATCAATTCCAACAGCATTGACTTTTTTTGAAATCAGCCACTGCACAATGTCTTGGGCGATCTCGGGATGCTGATAATATTTCTCTGTATCAACAAACCTGTCCCAGTTTGTCCTGAAGAATACGAAGTCTCCGTTTTGTACTTCGATCTGATTTTCAACATCAGCCAACAGGATTTCACCTCCCGAAACCCTGGTTGCATCAATCAGCTTGCCGGGGCCGATCATCTGTTCCGGATGGATAAGCTTTTCTGCATATACGAGATCTACATGCGTTGCCGTGTGTGCTGAAAAGGACAGTATAACGGATTCGTATTCTCCCTCATATTCATGGCAGAACTTGCGTGAGACAATCTCTACGGGAGGGGTCCCCAATCGAAACACAGAGCCTTTCCTGATCGGCATTGAAACATCGATGAGCATTTCCTTAAGTATCCTTGCGAGGTTATGTTACTGTCTCAAATATATCACAAATTATACCAAAGGAGAAAGATAGTGAGTCTCTAAACCTAAATTATTTGATACGGTGGATTTTCTAGCGGTAGATCTTGGGATTGAAGCGCTCAGAGAGGCTGTCCCCGATAATATTGAAGCTGAAGACAGTAAGAGCTATTGCCAGTCCGGGGTAGAGGGCCATCCACGGCGCCTGTACCAGGTAGTTGCGCGCATCTTTCAGCATCAGACCCCAGCTTGCAGTGGGCGGCTGGGTACCGAGACCCAGATAGGAGAGGGAAGCCTCAATAACCACGGACAGGGCGAAGGTAATGGAACATTGGACAATTACCTTTCCCATGAGGTTGGGAAGGATGTGCCAGAAGATAATTTTCAGGGTGGAGCTGCCTAATGACCTGGAGGCTTCGATATAGCCTTCAGTTTTAATGGCTAAAGTCTCTGCCCTTACCAGGCGGGCGAAGACAGGTGAAAAGATCACACCGATAGCCAGCATAACCTGGACCAGGCCGTAGCCCAGGAAGGATACCACGGTTATAGCCAGTAAAACCGTGGGAAAAGAGAGCAGGCTGTCCATAAAGAGCATAAGCCCATTGTCCACCAGGCCGCCGGAAAGAGCGGCGGTAAGACCGACTAAGGTGCCTAAGGTTACGGCAATGGAAACCGAGATCAGACCCACCAGCAGGGCCGAGCGCGAACCATAAATAATACGGCTTAAAATGTCACGCCCGAAATTATCCGTGCCCAGAAGATGTCTGAGGCCGGAGCCCAGAAAGCGGTTGTCCAGGTCCTGGGAGGTGGGATTAAAAGGGGCTATAATTGGAGCCGCCAGAGCGGCGGCTCCTAAAATAATCAAAAAAATGATGGCCAGGTAATACAACCTGGTGGTTGACCGGTACTGAACCATTTATTTAAGGTCAGTCCAGCGGAAGTCAAAGGTATCCAGCATGGGGGTCATGCGGAAGTCTGTTACATTTTTCCGCAAACCCACGCGGCGGTAGGAAGAGCCCAGGAAGACAAAGGGCGCTTCCTTAGCCATAATCTCCAGGACCTGGTCGTAGAGTGCCTTCCTGTTCTCAAAACCGGCGGTGATCTTTGCCTTGTTGACCAGGGCTAAGGCTTCGGGATTTTCCCAGCGTACGTAGCGTCCTTCCTTGCTGCCGTACCTGGCTAAGGTTCCATCCGGATCGAGCCTGCCTGTATGGCCGATTACAGTCAGGTCATACCTGGCCTCGCGGTATACATCGCTGATCCAGGTTGACCAGTCCACGAGTTTGATCTTCACATTCAGGCCTACCTTGGAAAGCATTTCCTGATACATTTCACCGGCTTTAACATGGGGCGGATAGTTCTGTGGAAGGAACATCTCCAGTACCGTATCTGAACCCACGCCCGCTTCAGCTAAAAGAGCCTTTGCTTTTTCCGGGTTGTAGGGGTAGAGGTCGGTAAAATCTTTATAGTAGGCATTGGAGTAATCAAGGAAGGTACCGATTACTTTACCGCCGCCGTAGGCAATATCCAGGATTTTCTGTTTATCAATGGCCATATTGATCGCCTGTCGAACGCGCAAGTCTTTAAGCACCGGGTTGTCGCAGTTCATGGGCATGACCATGATCAGCGAGGTTAATGATTTTTCAATTCTAACATCCGGCCTGCCGCCCAGCAGGGGCACATCCTCTTCATCGATGATATAACTTATGTCGATCTGTCCGGAGATAAGTCCCTGCACCTGTATTGAGCGCTCAGGGATGATATGGAGTACTACCTGGTCGAGTTTGGGCAGTCCCTTCATCCAGTAGTCGGGGTTCTTGTCCAGCACGATCCTGGAGTCCCTGACCCATTCACTCAATTTATAGGGACCTGTGCCTACAGGCTGCGCGGTAAAATCATGGCCGGAATCGATAAGGCTTTTGGGCAGAATGGCTCCCCAGCCTGAAGCTAAACTTGCCAGCAGGGGCACAGCCGGCTCAGATAGCTTGAGCACCACGGTTAGATCATCCGGGGTTTCAATGCTTTTGATAGCCGCAAATTCATTAGCCTTGGGAGAGGCTATCTCTTTCTTCCGGATCCGTTCGAATGTAGCTTTTACATCCTGCGATGTGAGCATGTCGCCATTGTGAAAGACAACCCCTTCACGCAAGGAAAATGTCCAGGTCAGGGTATCGGCTGAGATCTCCCATTTCTCTGCTAAAGCGGGAACGATCTTTCCGTCCTGGTCAGGTTCCACCAGGGTATCGTAGACACTCTTCAGGGTCTGAAAGGTCAGTGTGCCTGATGTCTTGTGGGGATCCAGGGTATCCGGGTTTCCGGATAAAGCGAAGTTCAGCACTTTTGCTTCCTTTTGGCCCGCTGCACCCAGGCTCGCCACCAACAGAGTTGAGAGCAACAGGGCCGCTGCCACGGTAAAAACTGATGTTTTTTTCATTCTTTCCTCCTTTTTAATTATAAAAATAGGGTCATAAGACGCCTGTATTGATTTTAAAACAAGCCGTAAGGTGACCTTTTCCCGAATCGGAAAGCTCAAGGGCACTCTCTGTGCACTGAGAATCGCCTTCAGGGCATTGACTGAAGTAGGGACAGCCCCCTGCCGGGACCCGGCTGATATTAACAGGGCCGCGGCTTTTTCCATCTTCTATATCCTGATCAGGCAGCAACCGTTCCCCCTTCAGACCGGGAACCGAAGAGAAGAGCTTGAGGGTGTAGGGATGGAGCGGGCGGCTCATAAGCTCTTCAGTCGCGGCCTGCTCCACAATCCTGCCCTGGTACATTACGGCGATAGTATCGCTCAAGTAGGCTACCAGGTTCAGGTCGTGGGAGATAAAAAGATAGGTCAGGGAAAGCTCTTCCTTGAGGTCGAGGAGCAGGTTGATAATCTGGGCCTGGATTGATACATCGAGGTTGGATACCGGTTCATCCAATACCAGGAACTCCGGTTCCATTGAGAGGGCCCTGGCAATTACAATACGCTGTTTCTGGCCACCTGAAAACTCATGTGGATACCGGGAGCGATGAGCAGGTGAAATGCCCACCAGCTTTAGAAGTTCGATTATACGTTCTTCTCTCCTGTCTGCTGCCATCCCGTTGTTGATCAAGCCTTCGGCTATACTCCGGTCTATTCTCATTTTCGGGTCCAGGGCGCTGTTGGGGTCCTGGAATACAATCTGCATTCTGCGACGGAAGTTTCTAAGCTCCCTTGCTCGGAGCTCACCCAACCGGACGGAGTCAAAACTGATACTTCCGGCTGTAGGCGGGTCCAGATAGAGGAGCGCCCGGGAAAGGGTGGTTTTGCCGCAGCCTGACTCGCCCACTAATCCGAAGATGCTCTTTTTTGCTATGGTAAAACTGACACCATCCACAGCTCTTACCTTGCGTTTTTTTCCGGTGAAAAGTCCGCGGCCCGGGAAGTGCTTCTGTAGATCTATTATTTCAATTAATCCGGCCATTTTTTTCCTATAAGATGGCAGGCAGCCGTATGATGAGCGCCTCCCTGTCCATTGTTACGGCTGCGGGGAATTTCCGTACGGCAGATATCCTCTGCTATTGGGCAGCGGGGATGGAAAGCGCAGCCTGAAGGGATATGTTCAGCATCGGGCACGGAGCCGGGAATGGCGCGCAAGCGGCTTCCCCCTTTTCCCGCTTCCGGTATGGATAGGAAGAGAAGCCTGGTGTAAGGGTGCAGTGGCTTGGAAAATACATCCTCCCTGCTGCCGGATTCCACTATCTTGCCGGCATAAATAACGGAGATCCTGTCGGAAATATTATAGACTACACCAAGGTCATGGGAGATAAAGAGAACGCTCATGGAGAGCTGGTTTTTCAATTTAAGTATCAGTTTAAGAATTTGGAGCTGCAGAGTTACATCGAGGGCGGTAGTGGGCTCATCCGCTATCAGGAGTAAGGGATTACAGGAGATAGCCATGGCAATCATAACCCGCTGTTTCATACCGCCTGAAAGCTCATGGGCATAGCTCTTCAATATTCGCTTGCTTCTTTCCAGGCCCACAACCTCTAAAAGATCCAATGCCCGCTCTCCAGCCTTAATTTTATCCATTCCTAAATGCAGAATAACCATTTCGGTGATCTGTTCGCCCACTTTAAGGGCCGGGTTGAGATATTTTGCGGGTTCCTGAAAGATCATGGCAATCTCTCTGCCCCTGACCTTCCTTCTCTCCGCTTCAGAGAGCTTAAGCAGGTCCCGGCCCTTGAAGAGCAGTTGGCCGTGGTTTATTTTGCCCGGCGGCATGGGCAGCAGCCCGATAACACAGGTGGAGGTAATGGTTTTTCCCGACCCTGATTCACCGACTAAAGAGTGTACCTCTCCCCGGCCAAGGGTAAGGTCAATACCGCGCAGGGCATGGGCGGTTTCTATCTGCAAATCGCCCCGAGATTGTTCGAAGGTTACATCCAGATCATTAATCTGCAGCAGGGTTTCGCTCTTTGCCGGCGCCATCTAGCTGATCCTTATCCTGGGATTGAGCAGGCTGTAAAGAAGATCCACACTAAAATTGATCAGGGAGAAGATCAAGGCCACAAAAACCACTCCTCCCTGGATCA
>DRHE01000389.1 GCA_011049745.1 Spirochaetales bacterium
ACCAGCTCGTGGGTGCCCCAGGAAACACTTTCTACCTGGGGACTGGCCATAATAAAAGCGGGAAGCAACACGATAAAAGCAAATACCAGGATTTTTTTCATTTTTCTACCTCCATTTTTTTCCCAAATTATATAACTTTTTTATTCACTGTAAAACATTTTGTTTGCTTTTTTTTGAGGAAAACATCTCGGTCACTATGCGGTACCGCTCCTTATAGTAGCCGGGCCAACCGCCTTCCTGTTGCTGTTCCTTCAGCCTCTCCAATTTATCCACAACAATCTCTCCATTCTCATTTAAACAGTTACTGATAAAAACCGGTTCAACCCTTAAAACAGTAGCTTCACCACGGCCTAAACCTACCTCCACGATAAAGAGGGCTGACTCTCCGGTAAAGGCCATAGGTTCATTGGCCATACCCGGATCGATGTCTCTGGTCATGGCTGAAATGAAGTTACCCACTGAAGGGATTATCAGGCCGTTCCTGTCCCCCATCTTTATCAGCTGCACAGGCTGCATCACATGGGGATGATGGCCATAGATAATATGAACCCCCGCTGCCAGGAGCTCTCTGAAAAAACGCATCTTCTCCGGCTCAGCCGTCAGGGAGTACTCCCTGCCCCCATGGTAGGAAAGAATAAAAAGCTCAAAACCGGAAACTTCTTCTCTTAAATATTCAAGAAAGGAGTCAACTTCCCTTCTATCCCGGTAATTTACCACATGTATATATTGAAAGGGCTGGTAAAGGTTGGATATTTGAGTAACAGCAAGAAAACCTATTTTAAAACCGCTAATATATATTACCTCAGGCTCAAAATCCTGTTTTAGATTACCCCGTATCCCGGAGAAGTATATCTCCCTGCCGGCAGCCGTCCTGAGCCGGTAACTTGCGAGCAGGGTCTGCAGCACCCCCTCTGTACCCAGATCAAAACTGTGATTATTAGCCAGAGAAAAAACATCGACACCGCAATCTACGGCTGCCTGCACATAGTCGCTGTGCACATTAAAGCGAGGATAAGAGGAATAGGGACGCGAGTCGTCAATAGTGAATTCCAGATTGGCAAAGGTCAGATCATCTTCAATGAGAACATCTTTTATCCGGTTGTAGATGGGGTGATAGTCCTGCATTAAATAGTTTACAGTATGGGCCATAATATCACCTAAGAAAGTAAGCCTCAGTATTTTCTTTTCCTCGGGTAAAAGAAAATGGGTAACAACATTCAAAAACAGGAATAGAAAAAACAACTTCTTCATAATAAATATGATAGTTATTATAATCCATCAGTTATTAATTTGCACCTGGTTAACTTGCATAAGAATAGAATTTTTAGGTATAACCAGTAGTAACAATAGCAAATAATTATGGAGGCGCACCAATCTGACAAGGCGTAGAATTAAAAAATGGAGGTAGTGCTATGGATCAGAATAGTTTAAGAGTAAATGGCAAACGGCTGCAAAGTACTTTAGAGGAAATGGCTAAAATAGGCGCCACACCCGGCGGCGGCGTACAGCGGCTGACCCTGACAGATGAGGACAAACAGGCCAGGGACCTCTTTGTCAAATGGCTGAAAGAGATTGATCTTGAGGTGACCATCGATGAAATGGGCAATATATTCGGCAGGCGCGCCGGCAGGAATAATGATCTTGAACCGGTGATGAGCGGTTCTCATGTGGATTCTCAGCCCAAGGGCGGGCGTTTTGATGGTATTCTGGGAGTCATGGCTCCTCTGGAGGTTTTAAGAACCATACATGAAAATAACATTGAAACGGAACATCCTTTAGTGATTGTTGACTGGACCAATGAAGAGGGCTCCCGGTTTTCCCCGGCCATGGTAGCCTCCGGTGTCTGGGCCGGAGCGCTGGAGAGGGATTGGGCTTATTCCCGTACTGATATTCAGGGCAAAAAATTTGTTGACGAGCTTGAGCGTATCGGCTACCGGGGAAAGCTCACTGCCAAGAAATGGCCGGTGCATGCCTATTATGAATACCATATTGAACAAGGCCCCCTCCTTGAAAATGAAGGCAAGGTTATCGGCGCTCCCAAAGGCATAGTCTGCCTGCACTGGTATGACATCTATCTTGAAGGCACGGCCAACCAGGTTGGCCCCACTCCAATGGAGGGAAGGAATGATGCCCTCTGTGCGGCCGCGGAGATGATCCTGAAGGTAAATTATCTGCCCGATAAAATGGGCGGTAATATGGTGGCCACCGTGGGCGAGATCCAGAACTATCCCAACTCCCGCAATATAATCCCTGATAGAGTTCACTTTACCGTGGATATCCGCTCCTGGGATGATGATCTGGCCCTTCGCTCCTGGGAAAGCTTAAGCAAGGATTTCGAGGCTATTGCCCAGACCAGGGGCTGTCCCATCCGCATCGAAGAAACCTGGAGAGTACAGCACGCTCCCTTTAACGGTAATCTGGTGCAGAGGGTGCTCGATGCTGCCGACATGCTTGGCTATTCAAAGCTGCACATGGTAAGCGGCGCCGGCCATGACGCCAGTTATATGAATCAGATAGCCCCAACCGCAATGATCTTTGTTCCCAGCATCGGCGGCCGTAGCCATGTGGAGGTTGAGAATACAACCTGGGAGCATTGTGAAGCCGGCACCAATGTGCTGCTTCACTCTATTCTTCAGTCGGCAAATGAGAAATA
>DRHE01000390.1 GCA_011049745.1 Spirochaetales bacterium
GTACAGTATACAAGCTCTCTGAAGTGACAGCGGATGTCACAAAAATCTACGACCCGCATATAGGGAAGAAGCAATACACACCGGCTGATTTTGACGGCAAACCGGAGGTGGAACCCCCGGATGAGAGCTGTTTCGAAGTTGTTGATGCGTTTATTGAAGAGTTTGGCGGCAACCGCTTTATAATGGGACCATCGGGGGCTGAAGTTGGTATTTTTCTATTAGGGGGCAGCTTCGATGAAGGCGGCGGCGGTTTCAGCCATGGGCTGATGCAGTTCTTAGACAATCCCGAAACAGTTAAAGCGGCCATCCGGAAGAAAGTGGCTGAAGGCAATCTCCAGGACCAGTACTATATCCGGCAGGGACAGGATGCCGTCGGCTGGGGTCAGGATTTTGCCAGCACCCAGGGGCCATTTATTTCGCCTGCCATGTTCCGGGAATTTGCTCTGCCGGCTATTAAGTCCCGCGTAAAGAATATACATGAGCAGTTTGGCATTCCCGTAATGAAACATGCCTGCGGGAACAACAACGAGTTAATGGATATGTTTGTCGAGGCGGGCTATGATGCCTACCAATCGATACAGCAGACTGCATATATGGACCTGGCTCAGATTAAAGCAGATTACGCTGCCCATCTTGTACCCTGGGGTGGGCTCTCTGTGGAGCTTCTCGTTTCAGGCACACAAGATGAAGTTCGTAAAGAAACAAGACAGGCCCTGGAAACCAATAAACCGGGGGGTCGGTATATATTCGGTTCCACTCACTCGATCGCAGTGGGAACAAAGTACGATAATTTCATGATCATGGTCGAGGAGTTTGAAAAAAACAGATGCTACTAAATAAAAATTGCAATGGAATCTCGATTCACCGTATTCCATGTTCTAAAGGCTTTTCAAGGAAAGGATATAGAATTAATGATCTATGAGCCGCTCAGAGTTATGAGTATGGACGAGATGGAGAAGATTCACCAGGCAGCACTTACCATACTTGATGAAATCGGTATGCGTATAGACAGCGAAATTGCCCTGGATTATTTAGATAAAGTGGGAAGCAAGGTAGACAGGACGACCATGCAGGTTAAGCTGCCCAAAAAACTGGTACAATCCTATGTCGATAACATGAAGAGGGATTACGACAATCCTGAGCGTCTTCCTGAAAGAATGGCCGTGCGCTACTCTCACATTCGTTTCCGTAAGGAATTACATAAGATACATCCGGATTTTACAGCCAGCGCCGGAGGCTTCTGCACTTCTATTTTTGACCTGGAGGGCAATCGGCGGTGGGCCAACTTAGATGATGTACGCCGATCGATCCAGATGATCAATAATTTGACCGCAGTCGACTATACAGGCTTACCGGTATCGGACCAGGAAACACCTTATGAAGTCAGGCCTGTAGTGATGGCCTGTGAGCTGGCCAAGTATACGACAAAGTTTGGCGGTATTGAGACCTTTAAAAAGGCAGATATTCCCTACCTGATCGATATAGGGACTGTTGTAAAGGGCAGCGAGAAAGCCCTGAAGAAGGAGCCGATACTGATTGGATATGCTGAAGCTCGCTCTCCCCTCTGTCTGGATCGCAACATGGTCGAGATTTTTATGGAATATATTAAACGAGGCTTTCCACAAACCATTGATACAATGCCTAATGGCGGCGCCACCGCTCCGGTAACACCTGCGGGTAATATAGCCCTGGGCGTTGCTGAAACATTGGCAGGCCTGGTGTTGGCGTATGCAGTGGATAATGAGGCTACGGTTGGCGTGGATATAATCCCCTCCTATGCCGACATGTCTAATGGTATGTATCGCTACGCCAGCGCTGACCGTATGCCCCTGCTGGTGGCCAGGGTACAAATGATCTCGGAGTATTACGGGTGTCCAAGCGGCGTTCACGGAGGAAAAACGGACAGTTGCTTTATAAATGTCCAAACCGGGATTGAAAAAGCAATGAGCACTGTATTCCCCGTATTGGCAGGAGCCGTGGGCATCGGTACTATTGGGCATTTGGAAAATGCAGTGACTTTTTCTCCCTGCCAGTTGGTGATTGATAACGAAGTTATCCGGTATATGCGCCGAACCCTTCAACCTATTGAAGTCAACGATAATACACTGGCCCTGGATGTCATCCGCAGGGTGGGTATTGGTGGCAACTATTTCACCGAAGAACATACACTTAAGAATTTTCGAAACGAGCAATTCTTCTCCGACTTATTTGAAACATTACCCTGGTCCCACGCTCATACGCAGGATGTAAAAGGTATGGAGAACAGAGCCTTTGAAAAAGCCCTTGCATTATGGGAGAAAAAACCGGAACCTGTCCTCGATACGGATCAGATAAAAGCCATTGATAAAATTGCGGCTCGAGCCAGGAAGGAATTTCTGGGATAAAAAAGCAAAAGGGCAGCTGTTTAACCTTTTATCGGTTTACTGCTCATTTGAGATACGGTTGCTCGATCGGCCCTCTGTAGGCGTACAGGAGGAAGTCCCCGAAAGATGAGTGACAGATCATCTACGGTCATTTCCCCCATCAGTTTATAGGCTTCCTGTAAACTCCCTGCCCTATGAGCGGAGAGAAGAACATTATCCAATTGGCGTAAAGCATGTTTCTGGGGGAAGGGTTCTTTCGGAAAAACATCTATAGCAGCGCGAAATCTGCCCTTGCTCAATAAATCCGTAAGGGGCTCGAAATCAACCATCGAGGCTCTGCTTACCAGGATAAAGAGCGCCTCTTTGCCTATCAGTGCCAATTCCTTATTTCCCAGCATATACCTGTTCTCTTTTGTTGCTCCTGCCAGGACAAATATTATCCGGGAGCTCTCAAGCAGCTGCTCTAAGCCGGCAGGTATCAGCCCGTAATCTTTAATATAATTGTCCGGGAGCCAGGGATCGTAAACCTGGACCAGGCATTCAAAGGGTTCCAGCAGTTTGATAAGGGCGCGGCCGATATTGCCCAGGCCGATTATTCCCACTTTCTTTTGTTTGAGCAGAAAACTCCCCGTATTGGATTTAGCGCCGTAAACCTCCCGCCCTGCATGGAACAGGCGATCGCCATTAACCAGTCCCCTTGCAAGGCAGAGTGCAAAACCGAGCGCCATTTCGGCCACTGACTGGGAAAAAGCAATACCGGTACTCAGCACATGAATACCCCTTTCGAAACAGTAGGCGTAATCAATATTCGGCAGAAAATTGCCCTCTACGTTTACAATAGCCTTCAGATTGACTGCTTTTTCCAGCCTATTTCGGGAAAGCTCCGTTTGACCGATCACAGCGGCGGCTTCCGGAAGGATCTCATCCAGCCGTTCAGCCGGCATTTTACCTTTATTCCATTCATAAACCCTGGCCAGGGCCTTTAAGCGATTAAAATCAGCTTCCCGGAAGATTAACTCTCTGGTTCTGGGATGTGGATCAAGGATAATACTCTTTTTCATATTTCTACTCGCTACAGTGGTAAAGTTGCCTATGTTAAATGAAACAATTCTTGTTTCGTCCTGCCATTTTTCATATACCATATACCAGGTAATCCTCCGGGTCAACAATCCAAAGCAAAGAAAATCCAAAGCAAAGAAATTTTGACCGCCGAATTAAACTATAGTATTTATAAAATATATTTTATATTTTATTTGACAGATATTTATTTTTGCAATAGAATAGGTTTTGAGAAAATATTAATATTGGAGGTTTCTATGAAAAAAAGAGCATTTATGTTACTCGTATTGGTCATGATGGCCTCGCTACTTTTTGCCGGAGGTCAGGCTGATCTAGGTAAGGCTAAAATCACCGTCTGGGGATGTTTCCCCGAGCTGCAGGCGCCCCTGGACAGGGCTGTAGAGGTTTTCATGCAGGAAAATCCCGAAGCCCAGGTGGAGGTTTTAGTATTCGACCTGCGCGATTTTGAGGCCAAGGTGGCTGCCACA
>DRHE01000391.1 GCA_011049745.1 Spirochaetales bacterium
GATTCCATGGTGGTATATATATGAGCCGGATCAAGACTGATTTCCCGCGGTGAATAGGCAACAACGAATTCCCGCTTTTCCTCTTCAATTAGACTTTCCTGGGCGATGAGTCTTAAGCCCGCTAATAGAAAGAGCAGGAGGAACAGGCGGTTGAATAATTTTATTATCATATGTTAAGCATACAGTTATTTTTCAAAAGATTCTATAAGGTGTGATCTCGCTAACGCGCAGTTTGATAGTTACCCGGGTTAGGTAAGAACCCTTTTCAATAATTATCCGTGGTTCCTTCCAGATCAGTAACTGGCCGCTTATCTCCCTGGGTTTATTGAAGACCCTGGGACGCAGATGATTGCGGATAGCCTCCTTTATGGCCTGGCTTATCGACCCACTCTTTGCAGTTGTACCGGCAAAGAAATTCCCCCGGCCGCTCCCCAATACTATCGGAAAGGTGTTGCTGCTCCACGCTTTTCTGCGCGCCTCCTGGAAAGATTCAAGATAATAGTTGAGTTTAACATAAATCCGGTTGCCGCGTCTCTCGGTGGCTGCTATTTTCAGGTTGGGGTCTCCCCAATGTACGCGGGCAAGGGGGGTAAGTTTGAACTCTTCGGCAATATTCCTGCTTTTATCGTAAGGCACATAATAGAAATCGTAGCCGTAGAGCATACCGGAAAGAATATCACTTGCCTCCTGGAGCAGCTCTCTGTATGTTTCTTCTTTTGCGCGGGGTTTTTCCTGAGTCCAGATCATGGGCTCGGTTTCCTGCCAGAGATGAAGGGAGATGATCTCATTGTGCAGGGGTGCGGCTTCAAGGGGCAGGGTTAATATCAGTGCATGCAGGAGAAAGAGTTTGATCATATTATATAATCGGTAATTATCGCCGTCTGAAAAAGATTCTTATAGGATCTTCTCCCAGGCGGATCCGAAAGTAGAGGTAACCGAAGATAAGACCGGCTAAATGGGTCAAATGGGCGATACCAACAGCAGTATTGGAGAGCTGGGAGAATAGAGCAATAGCGGCAAAGAGCAGAACGGCAACCGGTGCTTTCAAGGGGAAAATACCGAAGATAAATATCACAGAATCGGGAAAAAGGGTGGCATAGGCCAGGAGCAAACCATAGATAGCGCCTGAGGCACCCACCACCGGGATCATTCCCATTCCGGTGTACCAGTTGAATACTAAGGTAAAGAGGCCCGCCCCCAGTCCGCTGACCAGGTAGTAGGCCAGGAACTCATAACTGCCCAGCCGTCTTTCCAGCTGGCTGCCGAATAAGAAGAGGGCCAGCATATTGAATAGAATATGAGCTATGCCCCCGTGAATAAACATATAGGTAAGAATCTGCCAGTAGGCATGGGCCCGGAAAACCAGAATCGGCCTCAGAGCTAAATAATTGAAAGTGCGGGGAAAGAGAATAATGATAAAATAGAAGGCAATATTGATAACTATCAGGATAAGGGTCACATTGTGAAAACGGTATGGAAAGGGGCGCTTTACCAGGGAAATATTTCTCATGCTTTCAAGGTAAGGGGAATGGGGTTTTGAGTCAACAAATATTTAAATGTTCCTCTGATAATTATTCTAAAGCCGGTTTGCTCTCTAATGGAAATTGTCTTAGAAGTTTTAGTAGCTTATCAATGAATCAATCAGCTTAAGCAGAAGTTCAAGCGGATCCTTCATATAGGGCTTTCGGTATGGAAAAGCTTTAACAATCATCTGCCGTGCATTTTTCATGATCCTCCCGGCAATCACCTCCGCCTCCTGCAGGCTGCCTGAGCCGGTCAATAGATCTATGGCTTTATTAATCTCTTTTACATCCCCGGAGGGGACGCGCGCCGCCGCTTTTTCAAACAACTCCTTTAATTCTTCCTTTGTATGGGGTTCTTTCCGGAGATGAAGAATAACCGGCAGGCTCTTTTTCCCTTCTATTATATCATCCCCCCGCTGCTTGCCTGGAATTCCACTGCTTAAGTTCTTTACATCATCTATAATCTGAAAAGCTGCGCCGAAATCTTCGGCTGCTTTTCCCAGATAATCGGCCAGTTCCACGCTGCCGCGGGCGGCGATTACCCCTATTTGAGCTGCCATGCGCGCCAGGCTTCCCGTTTTCAGGCGGCACATCTGCAGGTATTCTGCCACACCGGGAATATAGCCATGATCGCGGTGCCAGAGAATATCCAGACCCTGGCCGAGGTGCAGGCGTCTTAAGTTTTCCATAAAACTTTCATATACGCGCAAACGCTCACGGTTCCCCAGATTGCTCTTATCTATCAGGAAAGCGGGCAGGAAATACATATAGTTGCCTGAATTGATGGCCAGGTCAGTTCCGTAGAGCAGATGTATAGCAGCTCCACCGCGGCGTTCGCTGGAATTATCCTCAATATCATCTATTATCAGGCTGCCGTTATGAGGTATCTCAACCAGGGGAGTAAGGGGAAGAGCATTTTCGCCGCCGCCGCACAGTTCGCAGCAGAAGAGCATAAAGAGCGGGCGCCAGCGCTTGCCCCCGCGGTCAAGCAGGGCCCGTGCCGGCGCATTTATCTGTTTCAGAGTTTTCTGGGCCAGTCTCTGCTGAAGCGGTCCGGCTGCCAGATTCAGCCATTCTGCAGATGGATTTTCAGGAATACAAGTTGATATTTCCGCTTCGATTTTCTTAAGCCGCTCTTTTAATAAATCACTCATGGGTATAGAATCGCTCTTAGGGAACTTTGCGTCAAGGTACCATGGAAAGGCAGAAAGATCATTATACTAAGCTGGCCCGCAGCTTCGGGTATGCCGCCCGCTCTGTTTACAAGTTAAAGCAGATGAATGAGCGATTTCGTTTGATCAAGGCAGGCAGCCGGATTCTGGATCTAGGCGCCTTCCCGGGCAGCTGGAGCAGTTA
>DRHE01000392.1 GCA_011049745.1 Spirochaetales bacterium
CAACTCCGTTCATGCCCGCCACCATCAGCAGGAAGAGGGAGTAGTATTTGTACCTGGCCGTGTACTGCTCCATATACTTGCTGGAGAACAGAGTCGCGGTGAAACTGATCAGGTTGATAATCACCAGCATCAAATTGCTGAACCCATCCAGAACCCAATTGATACCGATCGGCGGGCTCCAGCCTCCGAGCTCGTAGACACCCCTGCTCCCAAACAGCAAGATGGCAATAATTAGCGTGCCCAGGGTAGCCAAATTCCCGAGAATGTCGGCAAGTACTCTAACCCTTCGGGCAACCAGGGGAATGAAAAACGCAAACAAAAGGGGTATTGCAACCAGTAGGGGAATCAGCATTGTGTTCATCCCTTCAATCTCCTAATCTCTGAGATATCAAAAGTGCCATACTTCTCGTAAAGTTTGATGCACAGGGCAATCGCCAGGGTGGTTACGCCCAGGCCGATAACGATCGAGGTAACGACAAGCGCCTGCGGCAGGGGATCGACGGAGGTAGCCAGGAACTCAAGAGGGTCGGTTGTTTTATCCATAATTGGAGCTACACCATCCCTTCGATAACCCACCAGAACAAGAAACAGGTTCACTCCGTACTCCATTATAACCAGGCCGATAACGATCTTGACCATATTCTTTTTGGTCAGCACACAGTAAAGGCCTATAATGAACAGGATAAAGCATAAAGAATAGATCACTTTTTATTCCTCCTCTTCATCTTGAACCATCTTGTTGGTTCCATCCTCGCCCGGAACAATCCGCAGGACAGAGAGGATGATAAATATCAGGAATAGAGATGCAGCTACCTTTATACCGATGGCTATATTGCTTATCGGAATTGTACCGGAGCTTAAGAGCTTAAACGCTGCGCCGGGATAGCGCGCCTGGAGAAAATTCCCAAAGAAGATTCCCCCATAGCCCAGCCCAAGCAGGGCTACAACCAGAAAGAGCAGCGCGGCTGAGCTGTCCAGCCGGTGGGCTGCCCGGGAGCTCAACTGTTTTAGAGCAAACTCCCTGCCGTAGGCCAGCATAAGAAGAATATAGGAGCAGGCAATAATGACCCCGCCGGCAAATCCTCCTCCCGGCGCCAGGTGACCGGTGATGATAATATAAATCCCGTACAAAAAGATAAACACCTTCACCCAGCGGGTTACTGTTTTCACAATCACAGTCATGCCTTTCATTTATCCTTCCTCCCTTCTGAGCCGGCCCGGCGAGATTCCGTCCGGCGAGACACATTCCGGCGCGAACCGGTCTTTTCTGTTGCGGCCCTCCCCCGGAGAACGGCCAGTGCGCCGATAATGGCGGCGAACAGCACGGTTGCCTCGCCCAGGGTATCGTAGGCCCGGTAATCCAGGAGCACAGCGGTGACAATGTTGGCGGCCCCCGTCTCTTTCAGTCCGTCCTTCAGATATTTATTGGAAGGAGCGTCTTGAACCGAGGCGATAATAGGCGCGCCGAACTCATTTAAACTCCTGAAGGCAAAGAAACCGAAAACGAAAACAGCAACCATCAACAGACAAACAACCACCAGGCCGGCCCAGTGTATATGTCCCTTGGCAGGGATGATATCCCTGCCGATAGTGGCCCTGATGAAAAAGATGAGCAGAATCACCTCAACAGCAATCTGAACAATCGCCAGATCCGGCGCCCGTAAGAAAAGGAAGGCAATACTCAGGCCGAAGCCGACAGCGCCGAGAGAGATGACAGCGGAGAGCAGGTTTTTGGCCTCCACTGCAATCAACGCTCCGACAATAATGAAGATCAGAAGCACCAGCAAATATATTTCAATTCCCATGGTATAACCTCACTGAAAAAGGATGAAAATGACAGCCAGAATTACGATCCCCAGAAGGCTCCAGGACAGGTACCAGGACAGGAGTCCGTTATGCACCCATTTCAAAAAACCAGTAAAGCTCAAGCCCAGTTTCCCTATCCAGGAATATAGATCTAAATGCCCTTTCCCCTGGCTTGAGTATATATTTTTCAGCAGGGGCATGGATTTGATGGTATCGTAGAAATGAGTTCCAATGATCCGGCCGGTCTTTCGGTTAAGCTCCTCGCCACCGATAAATGCTCCCACGACCCGGGCAGATTTCTTATATTTTCCCAACAGGTAAATTATCAGGCCGGCCACCAGGCCGATGACAATGAGTCCTGTGGCCGGTACGGCGCTCCAGAGTCCCAAAGGTTCCGCGGCAACACCCAGGCCCGGGAGGATAAAGGCATTGAGCGGAAAGAGGTAGTAAATTCCGAACACCAGGCAGAGCAGGGAGAGAATGATCATGGGAAACTGCATGCCGAAGCCTACACCCTTTTTGACCGAAAGGGTTTGATCGGATTTCGGACCCAGGAATACCGAATAAATAACCTTGATAAAGGAGGCCAGGGTTAAAGCGCTGCCAAACATGGCGGCAATGAGAAAAATGAATGAATATGAAGTGCCCGTTTTGATCACTCCCTGATATACCATCCATTTGGAAACAAATCCATTGAGGGGCGGCACTCCCGAAATTGCCAGGGCAGCTATCAGACAGGCTGTAAAGGTAATAGGCATTACTCTGGCAAGACCGCCGAGCTCTCCAACTTCAGTGGACTGCGCCTTTTTCTCAACCGCTCCAGTGCAGAGGAAAAGACAGCATGTATAGACGGCACAGTTTAGCATGTGAAACAAAGCGCCTGCGATTCCTATAGGAGTCATCGTACCGATGCCCAGCAACATATAACCCACCTGGCATATGGTAAGGTAAGAAAATATGCTTCCTAAATTCTGCTTTACCATCGCAACCATAACGGCTGCTACTATCGTTACCGCGCCGATGATCATAAGGACCAACCCCATAGCACTGGTCAGTGTAAATATCGTTGTGGTGATTTTTACCAACAGGTAGATTCCCAACAGTTTATCGATCGCTGCGGGTAGGAAAGCCATGACCGGCGCCGGGGCACCCTCACTGGCGGCGGGAATCCAGGAGTGAAAAGGCATAGCACCCGCCTTAGTTATCGCTGCCACCATCATCAGGATAAAGGCCAGTCCGGACAACCAGCCTTCCACTGGAATATTGATGTTGCTGATAGTGAATGAATTACTCAAGTACCAGAGAATACCTATGCCCAATAGCAGACATCCATCCACTCCCCCCAGCATGGCAAAGGTTTTGGTTGCGCCCACTTTTGCCTCCGGATCACCCAAAGTAATGAGAAAGTATAGCGAAGCGGTTACGATTTCCCAGGATATCAGGAAGATTATAAAATGATCGGCCATCAGTACTCCACTGGAACCTGCCAGGGCAAACAGGAAAAAGCCGTAATACTCCTTCAACCGGGCTTTTCCCATCATGTAAAACAGGGAGTACAGGGAAATCAGGAATCCGAAGCCGCCTACGAATATCAATATAAATGAAGAGAGCGGCGTAACGAGCAGGTCGAAACTAAGGGTGAACTTGCCGATCTCGAAGAGGGGAAAGTGGAAATCCGCACTCCCTTTGAGAAAGATAAGCAAAGCTGCCGCAAAGACTGCCGCCGTGGTAAGCAGAGAGAGTAAAGCCGGCAGCACGCGAACCACCCTGGGAATGATAAAGATAACTATCCCCACAGCCAGGGGCAAGAAAACCGGAACAAACAGGAGGTTAAGATCCATTGATTTGTCTCCTCACAATATCCCTCTTATAGCCAGGCAATCCCTAAAATCTGCCCCAGTACCGCCAGAACAAAGGCTGCCACTGCAACAGGCGTCAGGTAGAACCAGAAGAACTTCACAGCCTGATCGATGCGAACCCGGGGGTTGGTATTTTTAATCACAATGATGATCACCAGGATTGCCAGGTATTTGAGCACTGTCCACAGTATTCCCC
>DRHE01000393.1 GCA_011049745.1 Spirochaetales bacterium
GTATAGGTGCTTTCCCTTGTAGAAAATTGTAAATCCCCTGCCGGTGTCCTCGAGCAAAGGGATATCAGAAGACATTATTTTACCATTATGTATTGATAGAATGTTGAGCTAAAATTGTCCTCCAGTTTTTCAGGATCCATAATATAGCTCTGCAGGTCCAACTGAAGCGATTGACCGGCAGGGGATTTACAATTTTCTACAAGGGAAAGCACCTATACTCACCACGCAAACCCTATGAGTCGGCAGTTAACCGGGTAAAGAGATTATCGATTCCGGCTGATATTGCCGGCAACGAAATAAAGAAAACTCTTCTTGCTGAAAAAAGCTTGATCTTCATTCCCGCCATAGGATTGGCTTACGGCTTCAAAGAGCTGTTGGAGATACTCCCTGCGGAGAGCCATATACTCTGCATTGAAGCTGATCAAAAACTTATGGCTCTTGCTTTTACTCAAGAATTTGCTCCTATTCCCACCGACCCCCGTCTTACCATAGTTCGTACCGCAGATCCCGCCGGAGCAGTTAAGACCTTAAGAGAGATCGGCACGGATAAGTTTCGTCGCCTCATTCCTCTTTATCTCAGCGGCGGTTTTCACCTTTATCGCGAGATCTATAATAATCTGCAGAGGAGCCTTGAAGAGGAGATTCGCCGCTTCTGGCAGAATAAAATGACCCTGATCAATATGGCTGATCTATGGGTAAAGAATCTTTTTGAGAATCTGCTCTCCCTGCCTCAAGCCCGGGATATTGGTGTACTTAAGACAGCCAAAACGATTCTGGTAATCGGGGCCGGCCCCTCACTGGAAGAAACTATAACACTGCTCAGGAATTACCGGGCAGGTTGTATTCTGCTGGCTGTTGATACAGCTCTGCCAGTTCTCCTGGCACATAGAATAGTTCCCGATTATATCTTTGCCCTTGAGGCCCAGATTGCCAATTTACAGGATTTCATTCCCTATGCTGCCGACTCCAGCTCCAGGATCCCTTTGATTTGCGATATAACCTCAAATCCGGGAGTGGTTCGCCTCTTCTCGCCAAATGTTTTTTTCTTTTCCTCGCATTTTTTTCCCCTGCGTCTGTTCCAGCGTTTACAGGAGAAAGAACTGCTACCAACCCCCTTTCCCGCACTCGGCTCAGTAGGTGTGGCTGCGGTTTATGCCGCAATCAATATAACCAGCGGACCAGTGCTCATTGCCGGCCTTGATTTTTCTTTTCCCTGCTATAAAACTCACGCCCGCGGCTCTCCGGTAAATCTGGCAATGCTCCACAGGGCCGGCCGCTTGACCCCGGTTGGTCTTACCAGCTACGAACAGGTCCTGAGCCGGCCCCTGCTAAGATTAAAAGGCAAAGGGGGCGGAGAGGTTGTAACTGACCTGGTGCTTCAATCTTACTCCGTGCAGTTAAAGGAACACCTTAATAATCTGAACAGGGTTTACGACCTTGGCCGGCAGGGTTTGCCCTTCGGCGCCCGATCAATAAACAGCGAGAAGGAGCTGATAGAGATACTAAAAAAACCCTATAAGGGCAATGGCCAGACTGGTAAAGATAAATTATCAACGATAAAAGCTTTCCCTGCTTCAAGCATAGATAAACTGCTGCGAGGGGAAATCCACAGGCTGGAAGTTATCATTGAAGGAATAAAAACAAATCTCAACCACGTTGATGTTGAGGACTTTCTGGAGCAGGAAAGATTAATTCCCCTACTGGAAGAGCTGAATTACCTTTACCTGCACTTTCCGGAACTCAAACTGGAGAGCAACAGGCCATATATGCTGCGCGTGCTTCATTCGGCGGTAACCTGTCAAGAGCGCCTAACACGCCTGCTGAGCAGAATACCCTATATTCACGGCAGGTTTTCGGGGGTTTAATCCGGCGGCCGCTCCACGCACCGTAGCCGCTCCACACACGGCAATAGGGAAGCGGAACCCGCTCCCCCTCTACTCTTCCTGGTGCTTCAACACCGAAAGAAAGGCGCTCTGGGGCAGTTGTACATCGCCCACCATCTTCATCCTTTTTTTGCCCGCTTTCTGCTTCTCCAGCAGCTTTCTCTTGCGTGAAACATCGCCCCCGTAACACTTGGCCGTTACATCCTTTCTTAAGGCGGAGATAGTCTCTCGAGCAATAATCTGACTGCCTATGGCTCCCTGTATGGGGATCTTGAATTGATGCCGTGGTATTTCATCACGCAATCTCTTGCAGACTATTCTTGCCCGCTGGTAGGCATTATCCCTGTAAATCAGCTGTGAAAGAGCATCTACCGGCTTACCATTTAAAAGGATATCCAGCTTTACCAGGTCTGTCGGATGGTAATCCGCCAGTTCGTAATCAAAGGAAGCATAGCCCCGGCTGATAGATTTTAAGCGGTCGTAAAAATCAAAAAGAACCTCAGCAAGGGGCATATCATAGATAATATCAACCCGCTTTTCATCAAGATAGGTAAGCTCCTTCTGTATACCCCGTTTTTCCAGGCAGAGATTGATAACACTGCCCAAATAGGTGGTTGGAGTAATTATTGAGGCCCTGATATAGGGTTCTTCCGTCAGTTGGATTTGCCCCGGATCGGGAAAGTTTACGGGATTGTCTATCATAACAGTCTGCTTATCCTGCATGGTAAAACGGTATTTAACTGAAGGTGCGGTAAAAACAATGGAGAGCAGAAACTCCCTCTCCAGCCGCTCCTGGACAATCTCTAGATGCAGAAGACCGAGGAAACCGCAGCGAAAGCCGAAACCCAGGGCTGCTGAAGAGTCCTTTTCAAAAATCAGCGAGGCATCATTAAGTTTAAGTTTTTCTATTGAAACGGCCAGCTCTTCATAATCATTGGCATCAACCGGATAGATAGAAGAGAAAACAACCGGCTTTACCTCCCTGAAACCGAATAGGGCTTCCTTGCAGGGATTCAGGGAGTGGGTGACTGTATCGCCAACCCGGATATCTGAGATAGTTTTTATACCGGCTATAATATAACCGACATCCCCTGCTTGCAGTTCGAGGCTCTTTTTGAGTCCTATCTGGAAAAAACCGACTTCATCCACCTTGTGCCTGGCCTTATTAGACCATAATTGTATCACCTGCTCAGCCCTCAACCTCCCGGAAAAAAGGCGGACATGGATAATTACTCCCCGGTAGGGATCGTAGTGGGAATCAAAGATCAGTGCCTGAAGAGGCTCCTCCGGAGAGCCTTCCGGGGGAGGGATCCTGGCAACTATAGCTTCCAGGAGCTCATCTATACCGGAACCCATCTTAGCTGAAACTAACAGGACTGATTCCGGGTCCAATCCCAGATCATTTAAGATCTGTTCTTTGACCCAGGGTATATCCGCGCCCGGCAGATCGACCTTGTTGATTACGGGTATCAGCTCCAGGTTGTGTTCTACAGCCATATACATATTGGAAAGAGTCTGGGCTTCAACGCCCTGTGTTGCATCAATCAGCAGGACGGCCCCTTCACAGGAAGAGATAGCCCTGGATACCTCATAAGAAAAATCCACATGCCCGGGGGTATCCACCAGATTCAATGTATACTCTTTTCCATCCTTTGCCTTATGGGGCAGGGCGATAGCCTGTGATTTAATGGTGATCCCCCGCTCGCGCTCAATATCCATATTATCCAGCATCTGATCGTGAAACTCCCGGCTGGAGATTACATTCGCCTTTTCGATAAAACGGTCGGCAAGAGTAGATTTACCATGATCAATATGTGCTATTATGCAAAAGTTACGAATATTTTTTCTGTCCATTGATTCCTTATAATATATATGATTCATTGATTTTCTTCAATTACTTGATTTTCCGGGAATTAATAATATAATTGCAATCAGAACGATTGGAGATTGAATGTCAAACTTGCACTCATCAAGAATTTTAATTGTTGATGATCAGGACTCGCTGCGCAATCTCTTAGTAAAATATATGCTGAAAGCAGGATTGGAGCCTATCGAGGCGGAAAATGGTAAAAGGGCAATTGAGCTCTACAGGCTTATGCGGCCATCCGTAGTGCTCTCAGATGTTATGATGCCGGAAATGGATGGCCTGACCCTTTTAAAAGAAATCAAGAAAATCGATAAGCAGGCAGCGGTAATCCTGATGACCGGCTACGGCAGCGAAGAAGTTTTGATCGAATCGCTTCGCGGCGGGGCTGCCAATTACTTTAAAAAGCCCTTTAATTTCCAGGAAGTTACCGAAGCCATCAAGCATATCCTTAAATACCGCGCGGACATAGACTCAGCGCAATACTATTCTCCCTTTATCACTGAAGAGAAAAAGGAATTCATCTTTAATACGGAAGAAGCTGATATTTATCCCATTATCAACCAGATCACCATCAACCTGGCAAGGCTGGTTCCAACTGCTGAAATATTGAATTTAAAGATCGGGATAGAAGAGATATTGAAGAATGCAATTGAACACGGCAATCTCAACATCTCGGCTGAAGAAAAAAATCAAGCCATTGAGCAGGGAGAACTCGGCAAATTAATGGATTCCAGGCTGAAGCAGAACAGTAATAACCGTAAAAAGATCTACATAACAGCGAAGCTTGACCGGGAATCCTTTTCCGTTACCATTCGCGACCAGGGAAAAGGTTTTGACTGGAAATCCCTTCCCCAGCCAACGGCCGAGAGCTTATTAAGCTTCTCCGGAAGGGGAATACTTCTCACCCGTATATATTTTAATGAAGTCCTTTATAATGGAGTTGGAAATGAAGTGACACTGGTAAAACGGGTAAACTTTTAATCGGTCACAAGAAGGTATCAGTCTCCAGATATGCGGCCAGTTGAATAACACTCTCCAGGAATCCTGATTTTTTCTTCTTTACAAATAAGCGCAGCACGGCAAAGCGGTTGTCCATATCCACTTTCCAGCCTTCAACATTTAAAGGGTCATTGGCAGAGAGGCCTGTCTCTTCAGCAATTGACCCCTTTAAAACCTCTTTAATAATATAATTAGTCTTCCAGAAAAAAGTGCCTACCTTTTCAATCCTCATTCCGAATAGAGGCACAAGAACGTTATCACGAGAATCCCGCTCCAATGCCAGCTCAACGGGACTAAAGGGCCGGGGTGCTAAATTCAATACTCCGGAGGTCCGGCTCTCTTCCCGCAGCCAGGTGAGGGTAACCAGAGACGGAAAATCCAATTCAAGTAGGGCAGCCTGAAAATCAACAACCCTGGAATAGTGGCTGTTGTTCAAGGTATCAAGAATATCTCCGGGTTTGATACCCGCTCTATCAGCCGGTTCGCCGGGAACCGTATATACCACTTCAAGTCCCTTATCGCTCTCCTGTACAGCAACACCGAGCCAGCTATGGATGCTTTCTCCCTCGTTATAGAGACTGGGAAGAATTGTGTTTATCCAGTTAATAGGAATGGCAAAATTCACACCCTCAAACTGTTCAATCCCTGCAAAAACGATACCCACCAGTTGACCGGTGCTGTTAAGCAGGGGCCCGCCGCTGTTGCCGGGATTTAAGGGTACATCAACCTGAATAGCATCACCCATCTGTAAAAATCGTCTGCCGGTGGCCGAAATTATGCCTGAAGTAACGGTATTCTCCAAACCACCGGGAGAACCGATGGCTATTATTGAGTCTCCGGCTTCTAAATCCACCGAAGCAGCGTGAGACAGGATAAAATCAGGCTCTACTTCCGCCTTTATCAGGGCAATATCAAAAATGCGGTCATAACCGACAACCCTGGCCGGTATCTTTTCATCAGCCCTCCCTGAAAGCTTTATAAAAAGGCGTGAGTAACCCTCATATTTCGGGTCCACTTCGCTGGCTATAACATGGTAATTGGTAAGCAGATACCCTCTCTTATCAATGAAAAAGCCGCTGCCGATTACCCTGTCAGGGAAACCTACTCCCCTTTCGATCTTAATACCGCGATTAACCCAGATGGTAACGGTTCCGCGCACAATTTTCTGAACCGGAGGGATATCTTCTCCCTGCCTGCGGCGGCTATCAGCCACTGAAAATCCCCTGTCCTCCATCCGTTTAATCAAATTTTTAATCACTTCGACATTGCCCACTTCTGCAGCAAAGGAGAGGGCTCGGAGTAATTCAGATTCAGTGGGTGTGGTAAGAGTTAAACCTCTAAGGTAGAGCAACAAGGCCAGGGCCTGGTTGCCGGAGCTACTGTAATCTTCAGCCTGCTCAAAGAGCAGCCGGTGAATGGACCACTCCTGACTCTTATACACATCT
>DRHE01000394.1 GCA_011049745.1 Spirochaetales bacterium
CGGCCCATGACCAATGAATTTTCCAGTTGTGCTCGCCCCGCAGCCGGAGCACTTTAATAATTTTCGTACGGTCCGAAGTCATAGTAGCGCCGGTAATTCCATCTACAGAATTCCTGTCTGCGGTGCCTCCGGGTTTTAGAACTCTGAAACCTGGTTTTCCGTCTCCGGATACGATTTCTTTACCTGTAAATTGCTCCTGGAACCAGGCGGAGCCGATTTCTCCGCCGAGCCCCGGTGTCTCTTCCTGCTGGTAAAAACGAACTCCCCGGATGGTGAGCAGGTCGGGCTCCAGGGCTAAAACCCCCTTGACCGGTCCCCAGAGGCCCGAGCCGGAGAAAGGCGCTGCCAGGGCGATCGGTTTTTCCGATGTCTCCGGCCGGTATTCGTAAAGGGTCAGCTTTCCCAATTCCAGCACTTTTATGTCCCTGTTGAAGATTTCCAGCAGGGTTTTAGAATCCGCCTCTGCGCTCACAGGCACTTCCAGGGCGGCGAGAAAGTTGCGTACCTCCTCAGCCTTTTCGTTTGCCAGACGGTAGGGAGCGGTAAACAGGTTCGCCCCGGCCAGCATAATTGAACAGATAATACCCAGGACAGCGGCAAACAGAATAGTGCGCGCATTATCTCTCATCTGCATACCTCCTCATCCGTGTCCTTATGACCACTTCATCTATCAAGGGAGCGCAGATATTGCCGAGCAGAATGGCGAACATAGCGCCTTCCACGAATCCTGAGAATGAACGGATAAGAATGGTAATGGCGCCAATCAAGATCCCGTAGGCCCATTTGCCGGACTGGGTGATCGGGCTGGAAACGGGGTCCGTGGCCATGAAAAAGGCGCCGAAGAGTATACCGCCGGCCGACAGGTTAAACCAGACCGGGCTTACCGCAGCGGGCAATACTCCGTGCAGAATGGCATTCAACCCTGCGAATGAGAGGAGTATGGCTACAATAGTCCGCCAGCTCGCCACCCCCACTATAATGAGGAAGATACCGCCCAGAAGTATGGCGAGCACGGAAGTCTCCCCGGCACTGCCGGTCACGCGGCCTAAAAAGAGGTCCAGGGGCGGAAGCAGGGTCCCGCCTTTGGCCAGCACTAAAGGGGTTGCGGAGGTGACGGCTTCAGCCACGGTGAGGCGGATCGGGGATAAGAGTTGTCCCCATTTTCCCATCGCCGGGTCGATCCAGGCGCCTGTCATTGCCGAAGGATAACCGAGAGCCAGGAATATTCTCCCCACCAGGGCGGGATTGAATATATTGCGGCCGGTGCCGCCGAAAACTTCCTTGCCCACCAGAACCCCGAAAATCACGCCCACGGCCACCAGCCAGAGAGGCAGTCCCGGGGGCAGGATCAGGGGAAAGATGAAACCGGTCACCAGGAATCCTTCGTTGATTTCCTCTTTGCGGATCACGGCAAAGAGCACCTCTACTATCCCCCCGGCGGCGTAGGAGACAAGCAGCGTCAGCAGTATTCTCCAGCCGAAAAAATATACCGCCGCGATAAAGCTGGGCAGGATGGCAATGATCACCAGCGACATGTATCTCTTTACATCCAGCGGATCGCGGCCGAACGGCGCAGTCTTTGTCTTTTCCGGAGCTGCGAAGAAAAAATTATCGGCGGCCTGAAAGATAGGACCCAGCCGGGAAAGCTTCCCATCTTTCTCAAAAAGCGGGCGCATTTTTTCTAACATGCTAAATAGAATTTTCATTTTTCTCACTCTTTGACGAAGCCGCTGCTGCTATTTCCTCATGCTCCAGGCGGATTTGTTCCCTGGCCTCCAAGAACTGTTTTTGAAGCTCTATTTTCGAAGGGCAAATATATGTGCAGAGGCCGCAGTTCACACAGAGATTCAAGCCTGCCTTTTCCGCTTCATCCAGGGATTCGCGGTAGAGATAGCGGTGTAAGACCTGGGGAATCAGTCTTGCCGGGCAGGCACTCTCGCAGAGACCGCAGGCGATACACGGGCGCTTTTCTCCTCGCTGCATGGTGGAAATGTGCCGGTCCGGAGCCCCGGTTATCCGGGAGGCGAAGCAGGGCAGGTAGGAGGTCCTGTCAAAACCGGGCCTCATAAAGCTTATGAACTGGCGCTCCGCAGCGGAGGGGAGGAAGAAGAAGGCATCGTCGTCGTACTGGACCGCGCCGGTTACGGAGTCGACAGGCTCACCCCTGATAAGTCCGCCGCGAAGAATAAGAGACTCAGGCGGCTTTCCGCCTCCGGGCTTATTGTCTTCAGACATGAGGGCGGTTACCGGTGTGCCGATCCGGACACAGAGATGTTTCGGGCTGGAGTGGCCGGGTCCGCCGGCTGCGACTACCCGCTGGTAAAGGGGAAGACCTTCGGCCAGACAGGCGCCCAGGGCTTCTACGCCCTGGACATCGATCGCCCAGATAACATCATCCTTCTTAAAGGAAGAATCGCTTTTCCGGATCGCCTGGCTCAGGATCCGGGGGTTCTCAATGGGGTAAAGGAGAGGAACGCTGTGGAAGCGGACCAGGGCATGGCCGGCAAGATCAACGTACATCATTCTGGCAACCGGATCATGCCGCGCGGTCAAGATTATCTGAATGGTGCCGTAATCTACCAACAGGCGGGGCAGGAACCTGATGCCTGCCACTATGCGATTCCAGGAACGGCGCAGGATGACCTTGCCTCTCGCCCGGAAAGGCTCGGTCAGGATGCAGTTTACAATGATCGCTTTGGGAAGCCTGGTCTCTGTGAGCGCCGGGATTTCCCCGGTCCGGGAACTCCAAAAAAGAGGCCAGATCCCGCCTTTAGCCAACGCCTGGCGCATCTTTTCAGCGGTTATGCGCTGGGGCTGGAATTTTTCATACTTTCCGATTATTATGCCCGCATCGCTCACTTCCAGGGCGAGGCTCTTTTTTCCATTATTTTGGATAAGTGTTACTTTTGCGGATGCGGGCGAGGGTAGGAGGAGGGTCCCCCCATTTAAGGAAGCTTCGGCCAGGGAATCGCCGAACTCGACCTTCTGGCCGTTCTTAACGATTGGTTTATAGCTCAGGCCGCCTCTTTCAAGACTTAATTGCAGCACCCCCGGTAGAGGAAGCTCTTCAACATTGCTTTTAGGTTTGCCTGAGATTTTGGGAGTATATCCACCATGTATCTTCACGATGCCGTCCCCAAGATAGTTCCTAAAACAGACTAATTTAAAAGTCTATGGAACAGCCTTAAGATATTAAATCCAGAAAACCGAGTTTAGTTTATTATTTTTATTAAGTCAAGTCGATTGATTGCGCATATAAACAGTAGCGAACTTATTTTCTTTATTCTATTAACAAGCTTAAAAATTTGTCATATAATTTTAGATATGAGAAAGGAGAGAAAATGATTGCTTACAAAGAGCTGCAGGATGTTTTGAAAATTACTGTCGGATGGGAGAAAAAACTGAATGACCTTTACGATGTGGCGGAGATCGGGCTTCGCAATAAGGAATCCAGGAAGATAATCGCATTTCTAAAAGAGAAACAGATCCGCAACCTGGAGATCTTGAAAAATATAAATATTAATGATTACGGGCGAACGGAATGGGTCAGGTACGCCTCGGACTATCGAGAAGAGGATTTGATACCCAGCCGTAATATAACCAAAGACTCGCCCCCGGAAGAAATATTTTCTCATATTGTTGAATACGAGGAGAAGCTTAAAGAATTTTATTCTTCGATCGTCAGTCTCCTCGTAACGGAGGAGCAGAAAGAGCTCTTTTCCTCATTAGTAACCTTCAAAGAGAGCCAGATTTCCGAGATTAAAAACCTGATGGCACGACAATATTAGGCTGTTCTGATGCGGGTTTCGTCCAAGCTGGAATCGACAGAGTATACCGACTTAAATAAAGTCATCGGCTGGTTCATTACCTTACGCTGGCTTGCCTGGTTTGGTGTTTTAATAGCTCTGATCGTAATCAACTTCACCTATCATGATGAGCTTTCTTATAACATTCTCTATTCTCTGAACGGGCTGCTCTTCCTGGTCAATTTGAGCTTCACCATCTTTTATCATATTTTTAAGCAGCGGAACCTCTCCCGCAAGGAGATGGGTATCTTCTTTAATGTCCAGGTATGTTCCGACTACACCATATTGTTCCTCCTGATTTACTATACCGGGTTTTTGGAAAACCCCTTTTCTTATTATTTTGTCTTTCACATCATGCTGACCTCTTTCATATTCTCACCCATGGTGATTTTTATCTATGTCAGTACGCTGGTTTCCCTTTTTATCGCCGTTTCTCTTGCCGAGTTTTACCAGCTAATACCTCACTTTTCCTTGAATATCGCCACGATCAGCTCTTCCTATTACGATCTGGTTTTTGTCCGGGCTATCGGTCTGTGTTCGACCTTGATCATTACGGCGTATTTGATTAACAGCATTAAGATCCGCATTGAAGAGAGAGGCAAAAAAGTAGAGGTAGAGTTGAGCCATTACAAGAGTCTCGATAAGGTAAAGTCGAATTTTATTTTACAGGTTACCCACGAGCTGCGCGGCCCCCTGGCTGCCCTGAAGGGCTACCATGAGATGATCCTTAAGGAGATTACCGGTAAAATAGAGCCCAGAACGAGGGAAACTCTTCAAAGGGCAGACCGCCGGACCGAGAATCTTCTGACCATCATTGATGAAATGATCGACTTTGCCTATATGAAATCAGAGGAAGAGGTCAGGTATGATAAGGCGGATATTCGCTTGAAAGCGATTATTGATTATGATATTGACCTGTTTGCAAATAGAGCCAGGCAGAGGAATATTCAATTCGTCTCATCCTGTCCAAAGGACCTGACCATTTTGGCCAACAGGGACCTCTTGAATATCATCTTGAGCAACCTGATCACCAATGCCCTGAGATATTCGCAAGCGGGTAAAACCATTGCCATAAATGCCATGGAGGATAATAATAG
>DRHE01000395.1 GCA_011049745.1 Spirochaetales bacterium
CAGCCCATGTTGACGGGGCCAGCGGCTGGACTGTGTTCTGGCAGGTCAAGTTCCCATTGATCCTTCCTATTGCCGGTATCGTCACTGTCCTGACCTTTGTCGGTAACTTCAATGCATTCGACCTGATCTATACTACTCAGAAAGTACTCGCCGGACCGAATTTTTCCACAGATATTCTGGGAACTTTCTTCTACAGGACTTTTTTCGGTCACCAGCTTCAACTGGGGAATCCGACAATGGGAGCTACTGTCGCAACCATGATGTTCCTGATTATTCTTGCAGGAGTTCTGCTCTATATGTTCGGATGGCGCAGAAGAATCCAAACGTACGAATTATAGGAAAGGTGATTGGATGAAAAGTATAAGGAAAAGCACAGGTACCGGATTAACTTCCAAACTGATACGATATTTTATACTGATGTGCTTTTCCCTTATTGCGCTCTTTCCCATCATACTTGTGCTCATGAATTCTCTTAAAAGCAGAATTGGGATTTTCAGTGCACCTCTCAAGTTTCCTGGCCCCGAAACATTCTCACTTGTCGGCTATAAAACAGTGTTCCTGCGTTCGAACTTTGCGCTCTACTTAGGAAACAGCCTGATCGTTACTCTTGTTTCCCTGGCACTCATACTCTTCTTCGGAGCTATGGCTGCCTGGGCGTTATCAGAATACAGGTTCCGTGGCAACAGGCAGTTGGGACTTTACCTTGCCCTTGGCATCATGATACCGATCCGCCTGGGCACTGTTAGTATCCTGCGGCTTGTCGTTTCCATGGGGCTGGCAAATACTCTTGCTTCTCTCATCTTAGTCTATATAGCCCAGGGACTGCCACTGACAATATTTATTCTTCTGCAGTTTATGGCACAGATACCCACAGGGCTTAAGGATGCGGGCCGGATTGACGGAGCAAGCGAATATAGGATATTTTTCCTCATCCTGCCTATGGTGCGTCCTGCCCTTGCTACGGTGGCGGTATTCACCATGATGCCTATCTGGAACGATCTCTGGTTTCCGCTAATTCTTGCTCCCGGGGAATCGACAAAAACAATAATTCTCGGTGCTCAGCAGTTCCTCGGCCAATTTGTGACCAACTGGAACGCCGTTCTATCTGCCCTGACCCTGGCGATGCTTCCGGTAGTAACACTATACATTATATTCTCAAAGCAGCTTATTCGCGGACTTACCGCCGGAGCTATCAAGAGTTAGCCCCATGAGGGGGAAATTATTTATTAAAACTATAAACTTAGGAGAATTAAAAGTGCGAGTTGGAATAGCAGGAACCGGATTCATGGGATCAACCCACGCCAGGGGTTGGGCTGAAACTGAGGCGGAAATTTCCGCATTCCTTGCCGAGGAGATGGCTTTGGCCGAACCTCTTGCTGAAAGATTCGAGGCAAAAATTTATACTGATTTCGAGGAAATGCTGGATAACGTGGACCTGGTAGATATCTGTACGCCCACTTATCTCCATCATGAAATGGTAATGAAAAGTGCGGCAGCTGGTAAACATGTAATGTGTGAAAAACCACTGGCTCGAACCCTGGAGCAGGGAAGGGAGATGGTACGTACATGCAGACAGAAGAGTGTCATGCTGTTTCCTGCGCATGTAGTACGCTTCTTCCCGGAGTACTCCGGAGCACGAGATGCGGTGGTGCGCGGTGATATTGGACAGCCCGCTGTTATCAGGCTGGCACGGGAGACCTTCTGTCCGAAAAAAGCCGGTGACAACTGGTTTCTTGATTTTGAAAAATCCGGAGGCATTATACTGGACCTTATGATCCATGATCTCGATTACGCACAATGGTTATGCGGAGAAGTTGAATCTGTTTACGCAAAAAGTATCGGTATTGAGAATGCCGGCCTTCCTTTTGATCATGCGCTGGTAATCCTGGAGCACAGAAGCGGTGCTCTTTCACATGTGGAGAGTTCCTGGGCGTTTCCGCCGCCGGAGTTTCATACCCGTTTCGAAATAGCCGGAAGAGATGGCCTTATTACCTTCGATTCGGATGAATCGACTCCTATTGGACTTCACCTGCACAGTGGGTGCTCTGAAGATACTCCTGATATCCCGCTTCCCGCAAGTCCTCTGCATAAAAGTCCCTACCATATGGAGATAGAAAGGTTTTATAACGCGGTCAAGGAGGGCACACCCCCGCCGGTAAGTGCGGAAGAGGGTCTGGCCGCACTACAGATTGCCCTTGCAGCAATAGAATCAGCCGGCAGCGGCGTTCCTGTGACTCTCAAACACCTCCCGGAGGTTGAAGCATGAAAATTGGAATCATGAGCTTTGCGCATCTTCATGCCGAAGCATATATTGAGAATTTGAAACAGATCGAGGAAGTGGAGCTAATCGGAATAGCCGATGACAATGAGGAACGGGGTAAACTATATGCAAATCGTTATGGCGCCAGGTTCTTCTACTCTTATGAAGAGCTGTTAAATGAGAATCCGGAAGGGGTGCTTATCTGCTCTGAAAACGTCATACATAGACCCCTGGTTGAAATAGCGGCAGCCACCGGTGTTCATGTTATGTGTGAAAAGCCCCTGGCCACTACTCTGGAAGATGGGAGAGCAATACTTAGGACTTGCGAAAAAGCAGGGATTATTCTAATGACAGCCTTTCCCATGAGGTTTTCCCCACCAATTGTCGAAACAAGGGATTTGCTGCGGAAGGGAGGTCTGGGGAAAATCTACTGCTGCAATTCAAGGAACCAGGGACAGATGCCCAAACACCACAGGGAGTGGTTCGTTGACCGGAAGCTTGCCGGAGGTGGTGCGGTTGCCGATCATACAGTGCATCTGGCAGACATTCTTCGCTGGTTCCTCGACTGTGAAGCAAAAGAGGTATTCGCGCGATCGAACAGGATTCTTCATGGTGATGAAGTGGAAGTGGAAACCGGCGGTCTTATCATGGTCACCTTCGAAAACGGGGTATTCGCAACCATCGACTGCAGCTGGTCCAGACCACGCAGGTATCCCACCTGGGGCGGTCTTGCCCTGGAACTTGTAGGAGAGAAAGGCGTTCTCAATGTTGACGCCTTTAAACAGAACATCACCATTCATGGCGGGAGTGAAAAACATGCCGCATGGTCTTACTGGGGTTCCGATTCGAATCAACTGATGGTTCAGGAGTTTGTGAACGCGATCAGGGAAAAACGTGAGGCTGTAGTGACCGGAATGGATGGCTTCAGGGCCCTGGAAATAGTTGATGCAGCTTACAGGTCCATCGAGACCGGCAGTCCGGTAAAAATATCCTGAATGTCTTAGCTTCCCAGGGCCATAAGCTCTATCAGCGGGTACACGGCTATTTTTCCCTTTTACCCTTTAATGCCCGGAATATTCTCTCGGCCGTGGCCGGGACATGGTAAATACGCACCCCGATGGCATCGCGGATGGCATTTATTACAGCCGGTGCGGCCGCGGTAATCGCGGGCTCGCCGATTCCCTTGGCCCCGAATGGTCCTTTACCCGATCTTGATTCCAGGACAACTGTCTCGATATCCGGCAGATCCTTTGAAGTGGGCACAAGATACTCATGGAGATTCCAGGTAAGCGGAATTCCCTCTTCTTCTATATAATCCTCCATCAGGCCGAATCCTATACCCTGAGCTGCTCCGCCCTCCATCTGTCCTTCCACCCGGTTAAGATTGATGGCCTGGCCTATATCGTAAGCTGTTGAGTATTTGAGCAGTTTTACTTCTCCGGTCTCGGTATCCACCTCCACCTCGGCCGCCTGAGCGCCAAAGGTGAAATCGGCAAAAACCGGGTCGCGGATCAGATCCGTGGTAATTGGCTCGGTAAAGGGGGCCTTGAATGTAGCCAGGCTCTGTGGGATTTTACCCTGCGCAGCGCAGCTCTTGATAACCTCAACTAAAGAGAGCTTTTTTGCCTGGTTTTCAGGCCCTGCCTGGTTTTCAGCCAAATAAACCTGCTTACTTTTAAGCTTCAGCTTTTCCGGCGCTACTCCAACCATGGCAGAGGCCTGATCCAGAATAATCTTACGCACATTTTCTGCAGCCAGCCTGGCCGCATTGCCGGACATGTAGAGCGCCCTGGTAGCGGTAACCGTGCCTGCAGGTGGCGTGACCTGGGAATCGGTGGATATTACGTGCACCTCATCGAGCTTTAGCCCCAGGATTTCAGCCACAATTGCGCGCAGCGATTCCCGCTGCCCCCCGCCCAGGTCGGGGATGCCGCTGCGGACTACACTGCTGCCGTCCATCTCCAGGTTGACCCAGGCATTCGAGGTATCGTGTAGATAGGTCATGCGGCCATATGACTGCCAGGAGCAGGCAAAGCCCCGACCGACCTTCTTGTGTTTACTCCCCTTACCCTTCCCACCCAGGGCGGCCAACGCCTTTGAAGCGGCTTCAGGCAACAGTGCCTCTGAGGTGATTGTTTGAAAGTTAGCCGTTTCATCCCCCTTCTTTAAGAAGTTCTTCTTCCTGAACTCTAAAGGGTCCATAGTCAGTTTACGGGCCAGTTCATCCATCTGCGATTCATAGGCAAAAGCCACTTCCATGCCGCCGAAGCCGCGGAAGGCGGAGGTCATAATGTTATTGGTTAAAACCGAATTGGCATCCACCTTTACATTGGGTATAAAATAGGGACCCGTAGCATGAACGGTAGAGTAGATCAATATCCAGGGGCTCAAATAAACATAGGCGCCGGCATCGGAAACCAGTTTAGCTTCCATGGCCGTGAGTTTTCCATCCTTTGTGGCGCCGGTCTTATAATGGAGATAATATGGAGGGCGCTTATGACGGGCAAAGCCCATCTCTTCCCTGGTGTAGGTGAGCTTTACCGGCCGTCCGCTTTTCCAGGCTAAAAGCCCTAGAAAAATCTCTACCGTGATATCCTCTTTGCCGCCGAAGCCGCCGCCGATTATAGTGCCGATTACCCGCACCCTGCTGTCCGGGAGCCCCAGCACCGCGGCAACATCGCGATAATGCTCAATAACCTGGGCTGCATAGCGGATATTAACAACCCCCATATCATCAATCCAGCTTACACCGGACTCAGGTTCAATATGGGCATGTTCCTGGCGCGGAGTGCGGTAGCTCTTTTCCACGATCACATCAGCCTGGGCGAAACCCTTTTCTATATCGCCTTTGCGGATTTTCCAGGCTGAGATAATATTATTATCGCCATGGATCTTAGGGGCTCCCGGTTTTCTGGCCTCCAGGGGATCAAAAATCGCGGGCAGGTCTTCATATTCAATCTCTATCAGCTCCAAAGCCTCTTCAGCAATATCCAGGTTCTCCGCGGCAACCAGGGCGATTGCCTCGCCATAAAAGCGCACCCGGTCCCTGGCCAGCACCTGGTTGGTTGCCTCCAGAAGTCCCACCTCGGTGGTCTGGCCCACAACATTTTTGACCGATTCATTATTGGGTACATCCTCGGCGCTCAGCACGCAAACCACACCGTCAAGAGCCTTTGCCCTGGTTAAGTCCAGTCTTTTTATCAGGGCCGATGCTCTTGTGGAACGAAAAACCCTGGCATGGAGCATACCGGGCAGAGTATAGTCCTCGGCGAAAATTACATTACCCAGGACTTTATCTTTTTCATCGAGACCGCCTATCCGTTTTCCGATTATCCGGTACTGCTCACTCATATTCCCCTCCCTTGCCAACTGACTCTATGGCATCGACTATCTTCTGATAGCCGGTGCAGCGGCACAGATTGCCGGATATGGCCTCTCTTATCTCTTCTCGGGAGGGATGCGGCTGGTCAGACAGAAAAGCTTTGGCGGTCATCAACATACCGGGAGTGCAGAAACCGCACTGCACAGCTTCATGGTCCACAAAGGCCTGCTGCAGGGGGTGCAGTTTATCCCAGCTCCCCAGGGATTTCACCGTGTAGATCTTTTTTCCCGGGCATTGTAGGGCCAGGGTCATGCAGGATGGAACCGGCCTGCCGTCAATGATCACCGTGCAGGCGCCGCAGTCACCCTTACTGCAGCCCCGCTTTACCTCGATGAAATTATTCTCCCTCAGGAAATCAAGCAGGGTTGTTTCCGCCTTGATCCTGGCGCTGACCGCTCTATTATTTACCATTAAATCGACTTCATATAATTCCATTCTATTCCTCCATACCCAGGCATTCTCTTACCGCTTTTGAGAGCAGCGCGGCTGATACCTCGCTGCGATAGGCGGCACCACCGCGCACGTCAGTTATGGGTGTAATTTCATTTGTTACTTCTAAAGCCAGCTCCCCGATATTGTGCTCATTCAAGATCTTGCCCCTGAAGAGGGCTTCAGTCTTCACCGCTCTTAAAGGCAGGGGCGCCACTCCCCCCAGGGCAATCCTGATATCCTCAACACCCCGGCCATTGGCAATCAGCCAAACGGCAACAGATACCACTGAGCAGGAAGTGCCTTTGCGTAAGCCCAGTTTCACGAATTTTCCTCTACCGGTTTCCGGTATGGGAATACGGATAGTGATAATTACCTCGTTCGCTTTGATTTCAGTTTTCCCCAGGGAAATAAAAAAGTCATCTATAGGAATATTCCTCCGGCCGGTAATGCTCGCCGCAACCACCTCACTGTTAAGCACTAAGAGCAGGGGCGCTGTATCCGCAATCGGAGAACCCTCGGCAATATTTCCCGCCACAGTCGAGATATTTCGGATCAGTGGATTGGCAAAAACCCGCAAGGATTCCCGCAAAAAGGGCAGCTTTTCTGAAACCACGGGGGAAGCCATGATATCGATGATAGTCTCGGCCGCTCCTATCTCCAGATACCCATCTTTCTCCCTGATACCCTTTAGAGCAGCCAGCGAACCGATATCAACGAGTGTGCCACTCTTGAGGCTGCCTTCCTTGATATAAACCAGCAGATTACTGCCGCCGGCCAGCAGCCGGGCTTCTTCTTTCAGCTCGTTTTTAATGGCCAGCAATTCATCAAGATTTTTTGGCCGGAAATATTTGAAATTCTTCACTTCTTCCTCCCTCTTTAAACCAGGGCCTCTCCGCAGACCAAAGCTAAAAGCGCCATGCGCAGATAGACGCCGTTATGAGCCTGGCGGAAATAGGCGGCATTGGCTAATTCATCAACATCAACAGCAATCTCATCAACCCTGGGCAGGGGATGCATAATAACGATACTCCTATTGCCGCTCTCCACCAACCCCCGGTTGAGCACATAACTCCCCTTCAGCCTCTCATACTGCTCAGCTTCGGTGAAGCGCTCTTTCTGTATGCGGGTCATATAGATTACATCCGCCTGCAGGGCATCGTCGATGGCCGCAGTCTCAGTTACCGGCACTCCCCTTTGCCGCATGCCACTGACAATCGGCTCAGGCATCTTAAGCTCATCAGGTGCGCAGTAGATAAACTCCGGCCCAAAGGGCGCTAAAGCATAGGAGAGTGAGTGTACGGTGCGCCCGAACTTCAGGTCACCCACCATGGCAACCTTTAACCCCTCCAGGGTTCCCTTCTCCTTCTGAATTGTGTACAGGTCCAGGAGCGCCTGGGTGGGATGCTGACCCGCGCCGTCACCGCCGTTGATAACAGGCACATCTACGGCGTCAGCAATTACTTTAGCCCCACCCTTCTGGGGCTGGCGGATTACTATACAATCCACGTAGCCGGCCACGGTCCTGCCCATATCAGCGAGGGACTCCCCCTTCTGCGCCGAAGAGCTCTTTGCATCGGCTACAATAATCGGTTTGGCACCGAGCCGGTGCACCGCGGTTACAAAGGAAAGCCTGGTACGGGTTGAGGGCTCTAAGAATAAAACCGCTACGATCCTGTCGGACAACAGGCTTAAAACCCTCTCTGTATGAACCGCTGCTTCCATTTTTGCTGTAACCTTAAGTATCTCCAGAATATCCTCTTTATTAAGATCTTCAGTTGTCAGAATATCTCTGCCTGTAAAACTCATATCTTATCCCCTTTGCTCATTCTTTTAGCATTCTTTTAGCCGCGCTCTTTACCGCGCTGATAATATTTGTATACCCGGTACAGCGGCACATATTTCCGCGGATTGCCTCTTTTATCTGCTCATTATTCGGATCGGGATTTTTATCGAGCAGGGCTTTGGCTGAGATGATCATTCCCGGTGTGCAGAAGCCGCACTGCACTGCGCCCTCTTCAATAAAGGCCGCCTGTAAAGGATGCAGAGTCCCCGCAGGGTGCAGGGTGCCCGCAGGGTGCAGAGTCCCCGCAGGCGCAGTCCCAGCATGGGAGGAGTGCGAAGCGCCCCGGCTGATGCCTTCGATGGTGGTTATCTCCTGCCCTGCTACTGATATGGCCAGTATCTGGCAGGATAGAACGGCCCGCCCATTGAGCAGCACTGTGCAGGCGCCGCACTCCCCTATACCGCAGCCGTACTTGCTGCCCATCAGATTAAAGCGCTCGCGCAGCATATTAAGTAGAATTTCATTGGGCCTGACCTCCAGGGAACGCTCCCTGCCGTTAATTTTAAGGGTAATGGATCTTTTCCCAGCGCAGATTACATCCACAACCGAACTCCTTGAAGCAAAAGTCCAACACAATATATATTCGGGCGCTGGACTTGATTATTTTTTGCGCTGAACACGTAAGATTTTAAAGGTAACAGCATTATAAAGGATTTCCTCCCGATCTCTTCCAGGCCTGCTCAAAAGTGTCAGCGATAAGTACGGGTGCAACCTGGTTCCTGTATTGGCGGGTGGAACGGATATCGGTTATGGGCGAGATATCCCCGGTTACCAGCCCGGCTGACTCAGACAACAATTTTTTGTTGATTTTTTTTCCGGTAAGGGCCTCTTCAACCAGCCGGGCCCTTATTACTGTGGGCGCGGCCGCGCCAATTGCGATACGCACTGCTGTGC
>DRHE01000396.1 GCA_011049745.1 Spirochaetales bacterium
CAGGGGCTTTACCCAGGACGATGCTCACATTATCTGTACCCCTGAGCAGATTGAAGATGAGATCTTAAAGGTCTTGCGTTTTTCCCTCTTTATCTGGCACTCTTTTGGTTTTAAGGATATCAAGGCTTACCTGGCCACTGCACCGGAATAACAGCCGCCTGCACCGGCGCCAGCCATACCGGGAAAGCACCGCCGTAATGTTCGATCAGCACGCCGAAGAAGCGCTCCAGAGAGCCCAACAGTGCCCGGTGTACCATGTAGGGCCGCTTTACACTGCCGTCGGCAGCCATATAGGTCATATCAAAGCGCTCAGGCAGATTAAAATCGAATTGGATCGTGGTCATCTGCCACTCCCTGCCCAGGGCGTCCTTAATCTTTAAATCGATCTTGGGACCGTAGAATACCCCGCCTCCCTCGTCCATTTCATATTCCAGGGATTCCTCGGCAATCGCTTTTTTCAAAGATTCAGTAGCCTGGTCCCACATCTGCTCATCCCCTACATATTTTTCCGGTGCAGTGGCCAGGTAAGCCTTGATTTCCTTAAAACCAAAAGAGCGCCAGATAAAGAGTGAAAAACGCAGGACCTTTAAGATCTCATCTTCAATCTGCTCAGGGGTACAGATAATGTGAGCATCGTCCTGAGTAAAGCCCCTGACCCGCAGGAGCCCGTGAAGCACACCTGAACGTTCATACCTGTACACAGTGCCCAGCTCCGCCCAGCGAAAGGGAAGCTCACGGTAGGAGCGCAGAGAGGATTTATAGATCATTATATGAAAGGGACAGTTCATGGGTTTCAGATAGTAATCAACATCATCGATGGAAAGGGGGGCATACATACTTTCCGAATAGAAATCAAGATGGCCGGAGGTCTGCCAGAGCCACGATCTGCCTATATGGGGAGTGTATACCAGTTCATAGCCATTCCTGAAGTGCTCCCGCCGCCAGAAATCCTCGATAATTGAGCGGATGCGTGCGCCTTTGGGATGCCAGTAAATCAGCCCGGCCCCGGCATTTTCGTGGGTGGAATAGAGATCAAGCTCCTTCCCCAAAGTACGGTGGTCCCGTTTTTCAATCTCTTTCAGATGGTCCAGGTAGTCATTCAGCTCTTCACGGCTCTGCCAGGCGGTGCCGTAAATCCTGGTAAGCATCTGCTTCTTTTCATCCCCGCGCCAGTAAGCCCCGGCTATGGAGAGCAGCTTGAAACCATCAGCCGCCAGGCTGCCGGTCTTTTCAACATGGGGTCCCCGGCAGAGATCGATGAAGGTGTTCTGGGTATAGATGGTTATCTGCTCATCCCCGGGCAGCTCATTTATGAGCTCCAGCTTATAGGGCTGACCACTGAACATTTTCAGAGCCTCAGCCCTGGAAACGACCCTCTTTTCAAAGCTATAATTCCCTGAGATGATCTTTTTCATCTTCTTCCGGATCTCTTTGAGATCCTCTTCCTTAAGCGCTTCGGGCAGGTCAAAATCATAGTAAAAACCGTTATCTATAGCCGGACCTATAGCTATCTTGGCCTGCGGATAAATGCTGAGCACCGCCTCCGCCATAACATGGGACATTGAGTGGCGCAGGGCAACCAATTGATCTGAATTGTTTTCCATGAACATCTCCCCTTATTATTTTCCAATAAAAAAGCCTTTACACTATCCATCTTTCCGTACTTAAAAACGGCTGTGAAAAGTATAAAGGCTCTTCCCCGCTTCACTGTTATTGAAGGCGGAGAATCTGTTACGCTGTACAGTTGATACTTGAATACTTCATAATCTTACACTCTTATCTCTATAAGAAAAGCAATTCTTTGTCAAGGCAGGTAATAATATAAGTGTTTTGACAGCCATATTTACAGCGTCTATGATTTGAATATGACTTTTACCATATCTCCCTGCCTTGCGACTTCGAAAGCTTCCGGCGCTTCATCAAAGGAAAAACGCCTGGTTATCAAACTCAGAAGATTGATTTTATCGGATGCGAGCAATTTCAGAGCATACAGAAACTGACGAGTAACCTGCGCAACATCTCCATACACGGAAAGACCCTTACGAAGCATAGCAACCGGACTGAATTCAGCTTTGGGATAAAGTCCGAATAAAACGATCCTTCCCCTCGGTGCGACCAGGTCAAAGGTCAGCTGGGTCGCCTTGGGCGAATTTGCTGTTTCAACCACAATATCCACACCTTCTCCATCTGTAATATCCAAAATAGCTTTAACCGGATCCTTCTCTTCTATATTGATAGTATGATCCGCGCCCAATGTACGCGCGATGTCAAAGCGTTTTCTATCCTTCCCCAATCCGACCATAATGACTTTTGATGCTCCGGATGCTTTATACGCCAATAGATGCATAATACCCAGAGAGCCGGGTCCAAGTATGGCAACGGTTTCGCCTGCCATCGGTTTCGACTGCTCCAGAGAACGTACGACAAGGCCGAATGGTTCAGTTAACGCGGCTTCTTCAAATGTAACATTATCGGGTATGCGGTGCACTTGAGCCACGGGTACAACTATATATTCGGAAAATGTTCCGTGCCGAGTAATTCCCACATGTTCCCAGTCCTGACACATATTCTTGAAACCCTTCAGGCACTGGTTACAGTGTCCGCAACCGGCAAGCGGTTCTATAACAACCCGGTCTCCGGCTGAATGAGCATTTACACCCCGCCCCAATTCCGAGATAAGGCCGGCGCCTTCATGTCCTAAGATTAGCGGAATCGGTACCGGCTTTCTACCGACATATTTATTATTCAGTATCGTAACATCGGAATAGCAAAGTCCGGTCGCCTTTATCTGAACCAAAACCTCTCCAGGGCCGGGTTGTGGCGCAGGCATATCGGTTACTTGCAATGATCCTGCCTGGTCTGTAGCCTTGATAATCGCTTTCATTCTTTACCCCAATAATTTTTTTAAACCATAAATATCCTTAAACTGCTTCTCGCTCAATATTTGATCTTGACCGGTTCATTTCTCTCCACAGATTCATGAAGAGCCATAGCCACACGCAAAGTCCTGAGTGCGTCCTCACCACTGGTTCTCGCTTCTTCCTCCCCTTTTACTACTTTGCAAAAGTGTCTCATCTGCTGTGGATAGGGATCGCTGCTTTTTATATTCAGGTGCTCCGTTGTTAAAGGATGCTGCCAGCCTGCTTTGGATGGGTCGGCATAATATACCTTTACCATTCCCGGGAACGACAGAGAGGCTTTATTTCCCAAAAAATGATATATATCGCCCTTAGTCGGGAAAAAAAATTTGTTCTCTCCCATCGTAGGCTCATACGCCCATAACGAGGGAACAGTATCGGACATCAAAATACTCGCAAGCACTCCGTCTTTGAACCTTACCGTAACACTCACGGTATCTTCGACTTTAAAATTGCGGGTTTTATTACTTACCTCGGCATAGACACGTTCGATCTCGCCATACATATACCGCAAATTGTCTATCTCATGAATCATGTTGATCAGTATGGGACCGCCGCCCTTCTTCTTCCTCCATTCACCGGCGATAAAATATTCAGATGGTTTATACATACCCCACAATACGGAAATACCGACAAGATCCCCCAATTCGCCCCTGCTGATAATTTCTTTCGTAGCGACGATCATAGGATTGAATCGTCTGTGATGACCAATAAGCAGCCGCACATTGTTTTCCCGCGTGCTTTTTATCAACTCTTCTGCTTCTCCAATTGTGGGCGCGATCGGTTTATCCATAAAAATGTGCATTCCCTTTTCTGCACAAACCTTTCCTATGGATTCGTGCAGTTCATTCGGAACCGAAACGACAACTGCGTGAGGTCGTTCTTTGTCGATCATCTCCCTGTAATCTGCATAATATTTTGTGCCGAGATCCTGTGCCGTTTTTTCTATTTTTGAATCCGGATCGGCTATGGCTACATATTCACATTCTTCCATACAAGAAAGAATTTCCGCATGTACAAGACCTATCATTCCCACCCCGATTGATGCAATGCGTACTTTTTTATCGTTCATATGTACTCCTGTATTAGTTCAAATTCGCGCTCAATGGACATAATTGAACAATCTCGGCAACCACAAGGTCAACGGTTCATTTTTGCACCAGTTTTTACATCTGATAAAACTGGACTTCTAAGAGGGCCAGGCAATTGTATAAATATGCTTTCCGCCATCCGTCGGACCTTTTAAAAGCTTCTCTATCTCCTCTTCATCCCTCTGAGTCATATACTTAGCATCCGGCAATTCTCCCGGGGGAAATTTTTCCAGGATATCGTCGTGAAGCTTGACTACATAATTCAAATAGTTCTCAAGGGCTTGATACGCCTTCTCTGCCTTAGCAAGAGAAGGTTTACCTAAAACCCCTTCCGGGTAAAGAGCAAACTCTACCCCGCCACCGCCAATGTGGCTCTGGCCGGGAATCGGATAGTAATAAATATCACCACCCTTATCTATATGACCTTCCGGCAGGAATCCCCAGGTTTCCGTATCCACTACATTTTCCATTTGAATAAATTCCGGGAATAAAGCCAAACAAAGCGAGTTTTCAGCCTCATCACCATGTCGAAACGGGGTTTCAAACGGACCTCCGTGAGCTTTATCTTTTAGTCCGTCGCCCATTATCTTTGTTACATCTAAAAAAATAATAACAGCAGGTACCTGGTACTTCTTACCCCACTCCTGGATAGCGGAAGGTATAATGTACTCCTGTCCGTGGCTGCTCATTAATATCATTTTTCGAAATCCCGTATTCCAGAATCCAGATATGATTGACCTTACATATGCGGAATTTACATCGTCCGGTATGGGGACAGTTCCTTTCTGTCCTAAATGAGAGAAAGGGTGTGAAGCGTACCATACGGGTTCTGCCACAGTACACCCGGTTTTTTGTGCAATCATCTCACACGTTCTGGTTACAATAAAGGTGTCTTCTCCATACGGTTGACCATCTCCATGGTTTTCAGTAGAACCAAACGGAATAAGAATAATATCGTTTACTTTGAGTCGTTCTTCTACATCTTTTTTGGTCATTGTTTGATAATAGATTTTATCCGGCTTTTCCATATGTCCGCCTTCCGGCGGGAATTTCCATTTACCCATAATTACTTCCCTTCTTTTAATATCATTATTTTCGATGTGTTTTTAACTGAGGTGAATAAATCCAGACAAATTTCAGGATTTCATTTCCGGTGTTTACTATCTTGTGCAACCCACCGGGCGGATTATAGATACACACTCCGGGTTCGATCGGTATTTCCTCATCCTCAGTAATGAATTTTCCCTTTCCGGAAATAAAAAACATTACTTCTTCTTCCAGTTCGTGCTTATGTTCGGGCACCATACTGCCCGGTTCAGTCTCATTTACTCCCACTGCCAGATTTTTCGCTCCGACTGTTTTTTCCGAAACCAGCACCCACGAGGTACGCGGCGGATCCCGTCTTACTCCCGGTATGTTATTGATGTTGACCACTTTTACAGAAGACATCTGCTCTCCCTTGTTTGTATTTTTTATGATATGAAAATTCCTCCATTGACATCCAGAGTAACTCCTGTTATCCAGTCGGACTGGTCCGACGCAAGAAAGAGAGCCGCTTTGGCAATGTCTTCAGGTAAGCCGTTCTTATTTACCGCCCGTCCGGCGTTCCAGCGGGCGAATATTTCTTTCGGTACTTTATTTGTCAATTCCGTCAGAATCGGTCCTGGAGCAATAACGTTCACATAAATACCCGCACCTCCGGCTTCTCTTGCCAAAGTCTGTGTTAGCCCTATCACTCCGGCTTTTGAAGCTGCGTAGTTTACACCTACACCCGGTCTTCCTGTTCTTCCTCCCACCGATGCAATATTTACAATTTTCCCTCCATCCCCTTTTTTCATATAAGGAAGGACCATCTTACAGGTAAGGAAGATAGCTGTAAGATTCACTTTTATCACGTTTTCAAAATCCTCAAGGCTCATCTCCTCGATTGGAAGATGTTTTATAATACCTGCGCTGTTGACCAGAATATCCACTGACCCAAACCGCTTGAAAGTCGCTTCGACCGCAGAACGGACTTGTTCTTCTATCGTCACATCCGCTTCAATACTCATGACTTTGTTGCCATCGGGATCTAACTGTTTTCCGGTTTTTTGAGCAGTACCACCATCAATATCGAGAATACAGACACGCGCTCCTGCACTGAAAAATTCCAGAGCTATGGCAGCACCTATACCTCTCGCAGCTCCTGTTATAATACACACTTTTCCAGCCAACAATCCTGGCATATTATACTAACCCCCGTTCAAAACATATCTTCCGGCAGCTGAACCGACCATATCTCGTTCAATTGCTCTTTAGGAATATCGTAGACAGTATTATTTGGCGGAAGAGGTTCGCACCGCATAAATTCAGGCACATCGCATTGTTCGTCCGATACTCCCGCTTTTCTGTTGAATTCCCTCTCGGTATTGAGACATTCTATTCCCATTTTCTGAACATCGGAATAGGTCCAATTCCATCCATATCTTGCGTTTACAAGCCGGGCAAAAAGTTCCGGTTTTTTTACAAAGGGTGGCCGTATAAACAAACACACTCCGAGGCTGTCTAAAATAGCCGCGCGTACTTGCAGCCTGTATGACGCTTCCACCTGGTCTTCCTTTCCAAGAGGATTAATTCTTTTTGCAGTTTCAAGCGCGTTTCCCGCTGTATGGTCCGCTCCCATAGCGGACATTGCATAGGTAACGCCGATACCCTTCAATGCCCTTGGGTCATAGGCGGGCAAAGCCTGCCCTTTTGTGGCCGGTACTCTGCGCACATTCAATACTTTTCCGGTAACCACTACGCCATTGCCTATTATGCGTCCCAAAAACGTACCTTTCCCGATTTGATTGATAAGATCTTTTGCGCCCTCCGCATCTCCGAATGGAAAAACTCCTGCCTCCATAGCAACTCCGATGGCAGCTCCCGTTTCTATAGCATCTACTCCCATTTCGTTGCACAAATTATTCAACTCCGCTATCTTATCGATATCTCCGATTCCACAGTTTGATCCAAGAAGGCCGATATTTTCGTATTGCAAGGTGCCTACTATTTTTTTACCGTTTTTATCCGGAAAGACATTACAGCATTTAATTACGCATCCCTGTACACAGGCTACTCCTTTTTTTCCTTCTCCATTACGTTCAATGATCAAATCCCGTATTGTTTCACCGGAAATCGCGTCCGCATGTTCAAACTGTCCCGAGCTGAAATTACGCGTAGGTAAAATACCCAGAGCGTTGCATACGGAGATAATTGCAGGAGTACCGTATTCACGCCTGTTTTCCGTTTTCGGATCATCGCGGAGCATTTGTACGAGTTCGCGGTTGGCGGCGACAAGAGCTTTTCGGTCATATACCGGGGGAGATGGTGTTCCAGCATCATCGAAAACAATAGCTTTGATTCCCTTTACGCCCATAACGGCGCCCAAACCGCCCCTGGCGGCAAACCGCACAAGTTCACCTGTCTGATCGAGTGTAGCCACAGAAGCGCCGGCCATACCCATTTCGCCTGCAGGACCTATACAAAAAATTCCAGTGTTTTTACCGAATTTTTCCTGTACAATCCGGAAAGTTTCGGAAATAACACAGCCTTTCAATTCAGGGGTTGGGACAAGTTCGCACTGATCTTTTTTAACCAGCAGAACACGGGTGTCCGGTTTCTCCGGCGCATCCTCGAGCAATACAGCTTTCAAACCAAGCCGGCCCATCCTTTTTCCTGCCAAACCGCCTACATTGCTTTCTTTTACCCCGTTGGTAAGAGGACTCTTACCGCCTATGGAACATCTTCCCGCAGTCGTTACCAGCGAATCGCCTAGAAGCCCCTGGGCAATGATCAGATTGTTCTCTCGTCCTAAAGGATCGCACATAGGATTGACCTCCTCCAAAAGGTGACGGGCAATATATGCTCGTCCTCCATAGAACTTGTCTTTTTCCGAACAATCCTCCATTCTAATTGTATTTGTACGTGTGTTTACTCTTAATATCTTATCCATCTTCAATTCTTACATCCATGTCCATTTTTTCCAGCAAATCATTGATTTCTTTTGCCAGAGCGGAATCTATGCCGACTCCTTCAAGGAGACTGATATGCTGCTTTTCCGCTTCAATCTCCCCCGGTACATAAATCCGATCGCCTCCATCGGCTTTTTTCGACTCCCGAATAGCCTTTATATAATCTCTGATCAAAACAATGAAACGATCCATAGCCATGAAATGGGCAATATCCACAGCCAATGTCGTAGCTCCCACACCTGTCGGGCCTAGAGGTTCATGAAAGGTAAGCAGATCCCGGCTATACTTTGAACCGGAAAGCAGCCCACAAATCAAATCAATGAAAAAAGCCATCCCATACCCTTTAGGTCCGCCGATCGGTATAAGCGTCCCTTCCATCGCCTCCGCCGGATCCTCCGTTGGAACGCCGCTATTATTCAGCGCCCAGCCCAAAGGTATCCGTTTATTCGCTTTTAAAGCGCTGCGGACTTTTCCCCGTGCAACAATGCTTGTTGCCATGTCCAGTACAAGAGAAAAATCTTCTCCGCTTGGAGCGCTTACAGAAAAAGGATTTGTACCGAAAAACGGTTCCGCTCCACCCCACGGAGCCATTGAAGCTGCGCTGTTGCACATACAGAAGCCAATCATACCTTCCGCGGCTGCCATTGAAGAATAGAAAGCTAAAGAACCGACATGGTTGGTATTTCGTATCAACGAAATGCCTATTCCGAACCGACCTGCTTTAGTTATCGATTGCCTCATTCCTTCCTCTGCCGCAACCTGGCCCAGTCCATTATTACCATCGATATGAGTGACTGCCCCACTGTCAAGAATAGTTTTTAATGTTGTCGGAACATTAAGCTGTTTATGTTCTATTCTCATGGCTATTTTCGGCAGAAAATTGAGCCCATGCGTTTTGATCCCTCTCATTTCTGAGAGCACTAGATTTTCTGATACGATTTCAGCTTCCCGCGGGGTCGCTCCTAAAGCCTTGAGCAATGCTGTGCACACAGTTTTTAGATGTTCAACGGTAATTTTCATGATTACTTCTCAATCATACCCAAAGATTGAAACACGCTATCCAGGTTATTCAGCTCTACGCTGGTAACTCCGGTTCTTAGCGATGTTGCTTTCTTTACCTCTTTTTCTTCCCGCTCCAACGAAGCTTTCAGCACTTGCTCAAGCCTCTGCTGCGGTACGATGACCATACCGTCGTCATCCCCCAACACAAGATCTCCAGGATTGATAATAACATCACCAAATACAATTTGGTGATTGATAAGGCCGAGTCCTCGTTTGGTTGTTCCCCGTATACAGGTTCCCCTGCAAAACACAGGAAATCCCATGGAGATGATCTCTTCGCTGTCGCGAATACAACCATCGATTGCAAGACCCCCGATCTTTCGGGCTACTGCCGAAGTAGCCATCAATCCTCCCCAATAACCTGCATCCGGATACCGGTCTATAGCCGCTACAATAATATCGCCTTCTTGAGCGACCTGTAGGGCTTTGTGCAGCATTAAATTATCTTTCGGGGGACAATAGACTGTAAAAGC
>DRHE01000397.1 GCA_011049745.1 Spirochaetales bacterium
CCGGAGTTCTGCTCGGCGCTGGCAGCAGAGATCTCCTGCACCAGTTCGGCAGTTTTCTGGATATCCGGTACCAGCTTGGTCAACATCTCTCCAGCCTGGGTGGCCACCTCAACAGTAGAGCCTGAGAGCTCACTGATCTCCGCGGCTGCAGTCTGGCTGCGCTCGGCCAGCTTCCGCACCTCCGAGGCCACTACGGCAAAGCCCTTGCCGTGCTCACCTGCCCTGGCCGCCTCGATTGCCGCATTCAGGGCCAGGAGGTTGGTCTGGCGGGCTATCTCTTCGATTATGCCTATCTTTTTGGCTATCTGGGTCATGGCCTCAACCGCCTCGTTAACCGCTTTGCCGCTGTCCTGGGCATCGGTTGCCGCTTTCTGAGAGATCTTCTCAGTCTGCAGGGCATTGTCCGCATTCTGCTTTATGTTTGAGCCCATCTGTTCCATAGATGCCGATACTTCTTCTCCTGATGCGGCCTGCTCCGTGGCTCCCTGGGACATCTGCTGGGCAGAGGAACTAAGCTCCTCGCTTCCTGCTGATACATTCTGGGCCGCGGAGTTGACCTCACTAACAATATCCCGCAGTCTGCCGATCATGATCTTCAAGGCGTCTGCCAGCTGTCCGATCTCATCTTTCTGATCTACATCAATAGTGGCAGTAAGATCACCCTCTGCAACTGCTTGAGCAAAAGAAACGCCTTTGCTCAACGGTTTAGTAATGCCTCTGCTCATCAGAATACCCAGAATTGCGGCCAGGAGCAGACAAACAATTGAAACCACAACTAAGATCATATTTGCCTGCTGCTGCGCTTCATCCGCGTTGGCCATGGCCTCAGCCATTTCCCTATCCGCCAATTCTTCAAGTTTTTCTAATTCTTCTAAAGCTTGCAGAGATGTTTCTTCGACTACTTCCATGAATCCACTGGTGGGTTGAGCATGATGGAGGGCTCTATTTTTGTCAGTGAATATCTCTGCAGCCGCGCTTAAAAACTCATCATAGGTCCCCTTCACAGTTTGGGGGAACCTTTGGGCTTCTACTGCAAAAAGATCCGACAGGGAATTGAACTCGGCATACAACTCTTCCTGGACTGCTTCATCTTTTTGGCTTAACCCTCCATATTCTTCTCCAATTCCCTTTTGTTTTGCAGAGATAATCCTGGCCTCCATAGCCGCATCTTTATCCGCGAAATTATCCTGAGCGACTTCATATTCCTCTAACGCTTGATCGATCTCTGAAAAGGTTCGGTCAAAGATCACCATGGCTTCATCCAGGGTTGCATAGGCTGCCAGTTCTTCATTTCGAGACTCTTTTAAAGCCCTAGCACTACTGGTGAATTCTTCATGATATTCATCTGCCCTGTTGGCAATGGCAATCATTTCAGGAGTCCCCTTTGGAGCAACAATATCAAGGCCATCCGTGCGATACATTTCTCAGGTCTGACTGCTCTTAAACTCAGAGCTTTCAGTCCCCAATAGAAGCATTGATATCCACATATCAAAATCCATGCTCACAGCTGTAGTTAAAATAACTGCTCCACCGGTCATGTATCGCTCGGCCTTCAAAATAGTGAAGAATCCCGATCTCATCGAAGGCTATGCTCCCCCGCTTTTCATGCGGTATGTAATAGGCAAGGGTCTCTATACCGGGCACATGCAGCCAGTTCAGTTTGCCAGAAATCCTCATGCCTGTTTCATCAAAATGTACGATGGCCGAAGATACGATCTGTTCCTTGATCCTCTCATTACCACAAATATATCAAAGAACTAATAAAAAGTCTAGTCTGTATACTTTATTATACACCCCCTCTTTAAATAGCTGAATAGTTACTAATTTTCTTTTTATTTAAAGATGTCGTACCAGTCGTTGTCAGCCATGATGTCTTTCAACCGCGGGTCATATCTAGTGGGAATTATCCCTTCCGCCAGAAACAACCCGATCAGTTTGGGCTTCATCTTGACATCTTTCAGGTTGAACATACTCTCCTCCTAAAAATATTTTATTAAAGGAATTTCACCTTTAGTTCGCGTAACACAACCATCAATTTATTTTGGCTAAAAGACTTGTCTAAGAAAAAGTTGGCTCAAGGCCATACAGGCCCTTCGGAGCGTGCGAGAAACATAATTGGAAAGACAATGAAAACCGGTCTCTGATCTTTGAACTTTACAGCTTTCAACACGTCGATCCCGCTCCCTCCGGGCTTCTGCATATCCAATACAACCACATCCGGTTTCTTTACCTTTATCGCCTCGATGGCGCCGGGAACATCTTCTGCCTGCTCGATCTCCTCGATTCCAATTAATTCGGTAATCAACATTGTTAGACTCTAGCGGAACCGTATGGAATCATGGGCAATCAGTAGCTTCATGGCTGCGGGCTCTTACCTCTCCAAAAACCCTCTTGGTTCAGCGTCACATAGGCGGTGATGCAGTTTCCCCTGCTGTTGAACTCAATACTGTCGGACAGGGCATTGATAAGGATGTAGCCTCTCCTTTCAAGGAGACAGGGGTTTTCAGGGAGCCTCATATCAAGGTTCTGGTAATCGAACCCGCTGCCTTCATCCTCTACCTCCACCCTGAGCCTGGCTTTCTCAAGCTTCTCAATCCTGCATTTTATATGCCGTTCCGCCACATTGTTGTTTCCGTGGATCAAGGCATTCAGCAGCAACTCCCTAAGCACAATCATCAAACCGGAGTGGTTCTCGGCTCTATCCCGATCAACGAATCTTTCGGTTTCTTTTAGTATTTTATCTACCAGGGAGGTTTCAGAATAAATTTGAAAGGCGATGTTCTTTTCAGACTTATCTACCTGAAGCATACAACAAAGAGAAGCAATTCCCATGCCATAAAGAACGGGTCTTTGTAATTCCTTTCTATACCCATAGTTATCTATTCTCAGGAGCCGTTGCGAATGGTAAAAGGGGGGCAACTAAATTTTCAAGAGTTTGGTACAATAAAAATTAATTCTCTGCATAATAAAGAAATATACGCTTAATACAAAATATCGATGTGAAAGAAAAGTTGCACCCCTTTTGAAGGAGTATCAGTCCCCCTCTATAGCCGCACCGTTCTCGTTGAGTTTCTTGATACGCCTACCCAAAGCCTGCCGGGTAATGCCCAGGAACTGGGCGGCAATATTCTGGTTTCCTTTTGACCGCTTTACCGCCTCGGCTACGAGAAGCTCTGTAACCTGCTTGATGGTCGGAAGTATTTCTGAAAACGAAACAGCCTGTTCGTCCCGGCCGTCTAGTGGTATTGTGGCCCCTGGCCCGATTACTCTTCGGAACGCTGTCAGGGAGAGCGTCCCGGATTTGTGTTTGCTCACCGCATCGAAAACCATTGACCTTAATTCCCGGACATTTCCGGGAAAGTGATAGGCTGCCAGCAGCATATACAGCTCTCGGGGTGCAGTGGGCTTTTTCTTGCCCAGCTCCGTGGCTGAGGCTTTCAGAAAATGCTCTACGAGAAGTGGGAGATCCTCCTGGCGCTCCCGAAGCGCCGGCAGGTGAATATGGTGGGTGTTGAGTCTGAAAAAGAGATCCTTACGAAAATCTCCCAATTCGATCGCAGCGTCCAGATTCCGGTTGGTAGCGACCAAAATTCGGGTTTCTGATCTTTTGGCCACATCTGAGCCGAGGGGAAAGTATTCCCGGGCCTCCAAAAGACGCAGGAGCTTGACTTGCGAGGCGTGGGGCAAGTCGCCAATTTCGTCGAGAAACAGCGTGCCCCCGGATGCTCTCTCGATTAATCCTTGGCGCACCTGATCGGCGCCGGTAAAAGCGCCCCTTTTGTGACCGAAGAGTGTGTCGGAAAACAGGGTGTCGTCGAATCCTGCTGCATTCACAGACAGGCAGGCAGAGCCTTTCCGCTCACTTAAGCGGTGAATGACCTGGGCGATCATCTCTTTGCCAACACCGGTTTCCCCGGTAATCAAAACCTGTTGTGCCGTTTTGGCAATTGCCTCGACATACAGAAATATTGCTCGCATTTTGTCGTTGTTCGTCACTATCTCTGAGAACGCTTCAGGATGCTCCAGCTCATTAGAAACGAGATGTTTGGTAAGCGTGCTGATCTCCCTCTTCAACTCCTGAGTCTTAATGGCCCGTTTTACCGTAGCGATGAGTTTACTGTCTTCAACTGCTTTGACCAGATAGTCTGTAGCTCCCATTTTCATACACTCCACCGCGGCCGGCAACTCGGAAGTACCGGTAATGATGATCACAGGAAGGTCGGGAAAATCCAGGTGGATCAGCGGCAGCAACTCCTGCCCGGAAAGATAAGGCATGGTCAAATCCAGAAGGACTACCCCGACTTCTCGGCTGTAAAGAATGTCCAGGACTTTCCGGCTGTCCCGGGTGCAGATAATGTTCGTTATACCGCCTGATTCCAGAACACCACTCAAACTGTTGAGTACATACTCCTCATCATCTACAATCAGCACACTGAAAGAAGGGAAACGTTTCACATTCATGACACTTCCTTAAGGATCCTGTTTTGCCTGGGGCCCGCTTGCTCGAGGAATAACAGGCAAGCAGATGGTAACCGTTGTCCCCTTTCCGCGTTCTGAGGTAATGGTTAAACTGCCCTGATGGTCCGCAATAATAGTGGCTGAGATCGACAGGCCCAGGCCCGTTCCACCGGCGTCTCGTTTTGTGGTAAAAAAGGGGTCTTTAATCCGGGCCAGATTTTCAGGGGTTATTCCAGCGCCCTCATCTCTAACCTTTACCTCAACGCAATCATGGTCTGCATCGAATGAGGTGCTAATTAGAATGCCCTGCTCGTTATCTCGGAGCGCCTGACAGGCGTTTTCAATCAGGTTGATTATTACCTGCTCGAGCCGCTGGAAGTTGCCTTTGATCGTGGGGAGATTTTCTTCGATCTCAACCGCAAATCTTTTGGTGGCTTTTTTCATATAATCGGAAGCAAGGGTAACGCTTGATCTTAGGACCCGATTGATATCTATATCC
>DRHE01000398.1 GCA_011049745.1 Spirochaetales bacterium
AAACCAAGCGCTCAGAATAAGAAAGGCGGCATAACCTCAATTGAGGCGGCAATACATATTTCAAATTTAATGGTTGTGTGTAAAAAATGCGGCCCCGTCAGGATTGGCAAAAAACTTGAGGGGGGGCAAAAAATCAGATTTTGCAAGAAGTGTGGAGAACAGCTGTAATGGTTGCCAGGATTAAACAAGCAAGATTAAAGAAACAGTACCGGGAAAAAGCGGTTAAAGCCTTAAAAGAAGAATATGGCTATTCATCGTTAATGCAGGTACCCAAATTAGAAAAGATCGTTGTCAGTGTGGGCCTGGGAGATGCCATTCTAAATAAAAAACTTCTTGATTCAAGTGTTAAAGAGCTTGGCCGGATAACCGGACAGAAGGCGGTTAAAACAAAGGCCAAAAAGTCAATTGCCGGTTTTAAGGTGCGGGAAGGTATGGAGATCGGGGCAAAGGTGACTCTGCGCGGACAATATATGTATGAGTTCTATGATCGATTGGTTAACGTGGCTATTCCCAGGATCAAGGATTTCAGAGGCATTAATCCAAATGCCTTTGATGGACACGGCAACTATTCGATTGGTATAACAGAACAGATTATTTTTCCTGAGATCGATTATGATAAGATCGAAAGGATAAGCGGTTTGAATATTGCGATTGTAACAACTGCGAAAACTGATGGGGAGGCAAGAAGCCTGTTAGCTAATATGGGAATGCCTTTTAAGAAATAAAGATCCAATAGGCGGAATTGTATATGGAGGATGTAAGTGGCTAGAAAAGCGATGATTATGAAGGCACTGAGAAAACCAAAATATTCAACAAGAAAAGTAAATCGCTGTAGGATATGCGGCCGTTCCAGAGGTTATTTACGCAAGTTTCAAATGTGTCGTATTTGTTTCCGGAGTCTGGCCAGTGAAGGGAAAATACCCGGGGTAACCAAATCAAGCTGGTAAATTATATACCCGGTTACTAAGATATTACATAAGAGGGAGAAGCTAAATGAGTCTTTCAGATCCTGTCGCAGACATGTTGACAAAAATACGAAATGGAACCATGGCAAAATTTGAGAAGGTTGATATCCCAACCTCGAAACTGAAATTAGAGATAATAAAGATTCTTAAAAGTGAAGGTTATATAAAGACCTTTAAGAAGGCTGGTCAGGATAATAAGAATCAGATAAGGATCTTTCTGAAATATGATGACAACCTGAAAGCGGTGATTCACGGTATTGAAAAGATTTCGCGGCCGGGGAGGAGAGTCTATTCCGGCTACAGAAAAATGCCCAGAATTATTAACGGTTACGGTACATTGATAGTTTCTACTTCAGTAGGTGTTACTACAGGCAAAAAGGCAGTGGAGAAAACTGTCGGCGGTGAATTAATTTGTTCCATTTGGTGATTTAAGAGGTTAATCATGTCAAGAATAGGAAAAATACCGGTGGGAATACCGGACGGCGTAAAGTTAAGTATAGAAGGCAACCTTGTTACGGTCGTTGGTCCCAGGGGAACTTTAAAGCAGGAATACCGGCCTGAAGTGGAGATTAACATCCATGAAAAGGAGTGCATAATCAACAGGCGTAATGAGTCGAAACTTGCCAGGTCAATGCATGGACTATACCGTCAGTTGATTGCCAATATGGTGATTGGGGTTTCCAGGGGATTTACTAAAGTGCTGCTGATTAACGGCGTAGGTTACCGGGCGGAAATTTCAGGCGATAATCTGGTTATGAATCTGGGTTATTCCAATCCAATTGAGTATCCCATCCCGGAGGGTATCGAGATAAAAGTGGAGGAGAATACCAGGTTGGTAGTGAGCGGCTATGACAAACAGAAGCTTGGCCAGGTATGTGCTGAAGTGAGATCTTTTCGTCCTCCTGAGCCTTATAAAGGTAAGGGGATACGATATGAGAATGAACATGTTCGCAGGAAAATCGGAAAGTCGGCAATTAAATAGGGTAAAGCAATGAGTAGGATAGATGATAAAAGAAGAAGAAGAGAAATGAGAAAGGTCCGGATCAGGAAAAAAATATCAGGATCTAAGAAAATCCCACGTTTGACGGTGTTCAGAAGCAATCGTTACATTTATGTGCAGGCTATTGATGATCTTTCCGGAAACACTTTAGCATCAGTTTCAAATAGAGAAAAAGATCTGTTAATGCTGAAGAATGTGGTTGCTGACGCGCATAAACTGGGAGAGAAGATGGGTGAACGTCTGAAAGAGGAAAAAATTAAATGTGTGGTTTTTGATCGCAATGGATATTCCTATCATGGCATTATTAAATCTCTGGCCGAGGGAGTAAGGAAAACGGGAATAAAGTTTTAAATACGAGGTTGATCTGTATTCAGACTTCATCAAAAGGGGGTTGTGTTGGAACGTGATAGAGCTGACCGGGAAATGTTTGAAAAATTGGTTAGACTAAACCGGATTGCCAAAGTTGTTAAGGGTGGAAGAAGGTTTTCTTTCTCAGCTCTCTCCGTAGTAGGCGATCGTAACGGCAATGTTGGCTATGGTTTTGGTAAGGCTAATTATGTAGTCGATGCTATAAATAAAAGTATGGAAAAGGGTAGGAAAGAAATGATCAGCATACCCTTAAAGCGTAACACCATACCTCATCAGGTAATAGGCGTGTATAAGGGCGCCCGGGTATTGCTGAAACCCGCTTCTCCGGGAACCGGGATTATCGCCGGCGGACCGGTGAGGGCGGTCATGGAAGGGGCTGGGGTTAAAGACATTTTGAGCAAGTCGCTGGGTTCAAAAAATGCTATGAATATTGTAAAGGCAGTTTTTAACGGTATTGATCAGCTCATGGATGCCAGGGAAATCGCCGCAAACAGGGGAAAGACCTTAAAGGATTTTTGGGGTTAAATTAGATGAAAAAGCTTAAGATAAGACAGGTAAAGAGTGTTATCGGCCGGAAACCCAATCAGAGAAGAACAATTAAAGCTCTGGGTTTAAAGCGGATTAATTCTGTTGTTGAACATGAGGCAACCCCGCCTATTTTGGGAATGATTAGAACTGTTTCGCATTTAATCGAGGTAGAGGAACTATAGTTATGGAAAATGTTATGATCAAGAAACCTGCAGGCGCTACACGTAAGAAAAAAATATTAGGACGCGGTCCAGGCAGCGGCAGGGGTTGTACTGCCGGTAAAGGCGACAAGGGTCAGAATTCCCGCTCCGGTGGTGGAGTACGACCGGGTTTCGAAGGCGGACAGATGCCCTTGTATAGAAGGATTGCCCGACGCGGGTTTTCTAACTATCCATTTAAAAAAGAATATTTGATCTTAAATCTCAAAGCTCTGGGAGGCTTTGCTGACGGTGAAAAGGTGGATAGAGAAAGTTTGATCAATAAAGGATTAATTAAGAACAAAAAGAAACCCATTAAAATACTGGGGCAAGGCGAGGTAAATAAAAAATTGATGATTGAAGTGGACAGAGTATCTTCCGGTGCGCAAAAGAAGATTGTTGATTCCGGCGGTGAAATAATTCCAGTTGCCGGGAAGGTTTCTAGATAATGGCAAATAATCCGCTTACTGATATTTTTAGAGTAAAAGATCTAAGAAACCGTATATTGTTTACGGTTTTTGTATTAATTATTTTCAGGCTTGGAGCCAACCTTCCCATCCCCGGGGTCAATATAAATGCATTAAGACTCTATATGGCAGCACAGGAAACAACTGGAACGGTAGGCATAACTGATTATCTCGATTTTTTTGCCGGAGGCGCTTTTCGCAATTTCAGTATATTTATGCTGGGCATTATGCCTTATATTTCCATGTCCATTATTATGCAGCTGCTGCTGCTGGTTTTTCCGAAACTGAAAAAGATTTCGGAAGAGGAGGGCGGACGCAAAAAAATATCAAAAATTACCCGTTATGGTACTGTAGCGGTTTGCCTTATACAGGGTTTTGCGGTTACCGCTTATATTGATCAGATACCGGACGCTCTAACCATGGGTCGCCTTGCCTATACATTTATTGGTATTCTAACTGTTACGGCGGGGACAATATTTTTAATGTGGCTGGGCGAACAGATAACTCAACGCGGAATAGGCAACGGCATATCCATGATAATTTTTGCCGGTATAGTATCCCGTATTCCCTATTCGTTATACGCGGTTATAACTGCTATCAGGAGCGGAGAATTAAACCCTGTATTTGTGATTGTTATTTTTGTAATGTTTGTTGTAGTGGTGACTTTAGTAGTTTATGAGCAACAGGGGCAGCGTAAGATACCGGTCCATTATGCGAAAAGGGTTGTCGGGCGTAAGGTTTATGGTGCTCAAAACACCTATATTCCTTTTAAGATCAATCCATCCGGAGTAATACCGGTAATCTTTGCCTCTTCGGTGCTTATATTCCCGCTGCAGATTGCGCAGAATCTGGGGGCGCAAATAAACTGGCTATCCCGCTTTGCTTCCTGGCTCCGGCCTAGAGGTTTACCATATGTTATATCTTATACACTGTTGATTATTTTCTTTGCCTATTTTTATACACAGGTAACATTAAACCCGCTGGAGATAGCTAGAAATATCCGTGAAAACGGCGGTTCAATACCTGGTATTCGCTCAGAAAAAATGGAGATGTACCTCAGCTGTATTCTTAACCGGATTGTTCTGCCGGGAGCAATTTTCTTAGCCTTTATTGCTGTTATTCCAACTTTGGTGCAGACCTGGTTTCAGTTTCCACGTTCCATAGCCATGTTAATGGGAGGAACATCACTATTGATAATGGTGGGAGTTGATCTTGATACAATGTCTCAGATCGAGGGACATCTTCGCATGCATCATCATGAAGGTTTAGTCAGACGCGGTAAATTAAGATCACGGAATCTATGAGGAGATAAGTAAAAATGAAGGTTAGAGTCAGCGTTAAGACGATGTGTGACAAATGCAAGGTAATCAGGCGCAGAGGTGTTTTACGGATTATCTGCCAGAATCCAAAGCACAAACAGAGACAGAAATAGGAGGAGCAGCTAATGGCCAGAATAGCGGGTGTTGACCTGCCGAACAAGCATGTAGATGTGGCATTAACCTATATTTATGGAATTGGGCGCTCTTCTGCAAAAATGATATGTAAAGCTATCGGTATTGATCCTGAAAGAAGTATTAATGATTTAACCTCTGAAGAGATAAACAAACTTCGCCAGGAAATTGAAAGTGACTATAAAGTCGAGGGTAGATTAAGAACCGAAACATCTCTCAATATTAAAAGACTTATGGATATAGGCTGTTATCGCGGAGTCAGACATAGAAGAGGACTCCCGGTAAGAGGCCAGAGAACGCGTACTAATTCTCGTACCCGCAAGGGTAAGAGGAAAACAGTTGCTGGAAAGAGGAAATAAGTGCCGGAGGTAAAGTAAAGTTGGCAAAGAGTAAAGGTAAGAGGGAAAAAAAGAAAAACATACCGGAAGGTTGCGTGTTTATTCAGGCAACCTTTAACAATACAATTATTACCATAACCGATAATAAGGGGAATACAATATCCTGGGCATCGGCCGGATCGTTAGGATTCCGCGGCGCCAAGAAATCAACCCCCTACGCTGCTCAGATTACCTCGGAAACCGCGGCTAAAAAGGCTATTGAACATGGTTTGCGAGAAGTAAAGGTCTATGTGAAAGGTCCCGGTGTTGGCAGCGAATCTGCAATCAGGGCTTTAGGTGTATTGGGTTTGAAGGTTAGATCCATCAAGGATGTTACCCCGATACCCCATAACGGTTGCAGGCCGCAGAAGAAGAGAAGAGTATAAAAAGAATTTTGGAGGAATAAATGGCCAGATACCTGGGCCCTCAATGTAGATTATGCAGGGCTGAAGGAGTTAAGCTTTTTTTAAAGGGTGAGAGATGTAATACTGGGAAGTGCCCTATAAAGAAGCGTCGCGGTAAACCCGGGAAAGGGCCCCGCGCCAGAATGAAAAAACTCTCAGATTATGGAATTCAGCTGCGAGAAAAACAGAAGGTGAAAAGAATTTACAACATGCTCGAGAAACAGTTTAAATTAACCTTTTTCAAAGCTGAGAGGTTGAAAGGAATTACCGGCGAGAACCTGATAATACTTCTGGAAAGACGGTTGGATAATATTGTATATAGAATGCATTTTGCCTCTTCCAGAAATCAGGCCAGACAGCTGGTTTCTCATGGTTTAGTGAAAATAAACGGGAGAAGAGTAAATATAGCTTCCTTTATTGTAAAGGAGGGTGACGAGATCGAGTTAAAGGAAAAGGCTAAGAAAATGACTTTTGTCAAAGAGAGTCTTAAAGAATATTCTCGATCCGGCGTTTCGCCCTGGCTTGAAGTAGACCCGGATAAGGTCTGGGGGAGGGTAACCACCATCCCCAGAAGGAATGATATCACTGATCTTCAGGATATTAATGAGCAGTTAATTGTCGAGCTTTACTCGAAATAAGGAGTTCTTATGGCGAGGAGAAACCTTTTAAAAGGATTCAAAAGGCCAAAGGGCATTACCTTTGAGCATAGTGAGTTAGAACCGGATTATGGGAAGTTTGTAGCCTATCCCTTTGAAAGGGGCTACGGGGTTACTATGGGCAATACTCTCCGGCGAATATTGTTGTCCTCTATCCAGGGGTACGCTATTTCAGCTATTAGAATTACAAGTTACAAGGAAGATGGAACACCGGTTACTATAACCAATGAGTTTGATTCGATCCCTGAGGTAGTAGAAGATACATCGGATATCATTAATAACCTTAAACAGGTGCAGTTTCGCCTGCGGGATGATATTGAAGAAAAGGTCTTTACTATTTCTGCTAAGGGTGCAAAAAAGATTACTGCCGGCAATTTAGAGGTGGACAATGAGATCGAAATAATCAATAAGGATCATCATCTAGCAACTCTTACCAGGAAAGCAAATATTGAATTAGAGATACAGGTTGACCTGGGCCGGGGTTATGTACCTGCTGAACGAAATGAGAAGTATATAGAAGTAATTGGGACTATACCCCTGGATTCACTATTTTCTCCAATTGTTAAGGTGAAATATAATGTAGAGAATACCAGGGTCGGCCAGAGAACGGATTATGATAAGCTTATTATTGAGTTGTGGACTGATG
>DRHE01000399.1 GCA_011049745.1 Spirochaetales bacterium
AACCATTGATTCAATTTGTGGGAGAGGTGTGCCTATTTAGGAGTATAGATCCGCGGCGCGCTTCTTATAATATGTGCCGCGGTTTAAATTAATAAGGACCGCGGGTGTTTCAACCCGGCGGTCTTTTTTTTGCTGGGCATCATGCTGATGTCCGGATGAGGGAAGGTTTCCTTTAGAGAGGTTTTCAATGTCAGTAATAGATTCAAAAATAGATTTACGTTCTCTAAGTTCTGCCGGAGGAATATCCGGCATGTGGCGGCTGATGAGCGGTTTTAAATTAGTTTTCCTTGTTGCTGTTCTCAGCCTGGGGATTGCAGCCATGGCCAGAACGGCGACCTTTCTTCTTCTGCGCTTTTTCGTAGATAGGGTACTGGTTGATCCTGGCTGGGCCAGGCGATTACCTCTATTTGCCCTGGTCTTTATTGCCCTGGCAGTAATGGAGGGCGGCGCCTCATTCATGCGCGGTAAACTGGCGGCCGGGGCTGCGGAAGGGGTTACCCTGCGTCTGCGGAATTTTCTCTATGATCACATACAAAGACTCTCCTTCAGCTACCATGACCACTCAAGCACCGGTGAACTGATCGAGCGCGTGACCTCAGATGTAGACACTTTGCGGCGTTTCTATGCGGAACAGGCAACCGAGATCGGCAGGATTATTGCCCTCTTTGTCTTTAATCTAACGGCAGTAGCCTCTCTAAATAGACTGCTGGCCCTTCTTTCTGTAGTGCTGATGCCGTTAATCCTGATTCAGGCAGGCTGGTTTTTTAAACGCATCTCCGTGGTTTACGAGCAGTACCAGGAACAGGAGGCCAGGCTCTCCTCCATGCTGCAGGAAAATATATCTGCCATCAGGATTGTGCGCGCTTTTGCCAGGCATAAGTTTGAGATCCGCAGGTTCGAGAAAGAGAACTGGCAGAAATTCCAGCGGGGCCGGCAGTTTCTTATGCTGCATTCCTTTTACTGGCCAACATCTGACATCCTCTGCACCATACAGATGCTTTTAATCTTTTTCCTCGGCGCCGGAATGGCGATCTCCGGAGAGATATCTTTAGGTACATATATGGCGATTTCATCGATGGTTATCTGGATTATCTGGCCCATGCGGAACCTGGGACGGGTGGTAATACAGGCCTCTTCAGCCCTGGTTTCTTATAGGCGAGTCTCCCGGATTATAAGCGAAGAGCCTGAGGATTTTGGGATCAACCGGCAAGTCCAGCCACAGCCAATCAAAGGGCAGGTTGATTTTTCCGGGGTATCATTTGAATACCGGGCAGGAGAGGGAGTTCTGCACCAGATTTCCTTCAGCTGCAAACCGGGACAGCTTATTGCCCTGCTCGGCAAAGCCGGATCAGGAAAGACTACCCTGGTTAACCTGCTGCCCCGTTCTTACGATTACACAGGTGGGAGCTTGATGCTGGATGGCCGGGAGCTGACCAGTTATCCCCTTCATGCCCTGCGCAGTCAGATCGGCATTGTTGAGCAGGAGCCCTTCCTCTTTTCCCGTACCATCAGGGAAAATATCATCTATGGCGCCGGCCGGGAAGTAAATCAGCAGGAGATAGAAGAGGCTGCCAGGGCTGCGGCAATACATGAAGTGATAATGAGTTTTCCGCAAGGGTACAACACTCCGGTTGGTGAGAGAGGGGTTACCCTGTCGGGAGGGCAGAAGCAGCGGCTGGCTATTGCCAGGACAATTCTAAAAAATCCACGGATTCTGATTCTTGATGATGCCACCTCTTCAGTAGATTCTGAGACTGAAGAGCTGATCCAGCGCGCTCTATCCAGGTTGATGGAGGGTAGAAGCAGCTTTGTTATTGCTCACCGGGTGCAGTCGGTTATGCGCGCTGATAAGATCCTGGTTTTAGAGCAGGGGAGAATTGTTCAGGAGGGTATCCACCGGGTACTCATTCAAGAAGAGGGTTTTTACAAGCAGATTTTTGATCTTCAATTTGCAGAGCTGGCTTAAGGGAGAAGAAGGTAATGGCTGATTTTCATATTGAGGAAGAGGAGTTTACCTCTCAAGTCCATGGCAGGATCATTTTAAGGATTATCTCCCTGCTGAAGCCCCATCTGTTGTGGGCCCTGGGTTTTCTATTTTTAATAGCTTTGGTATCAGTGCTGGATGCCTTTTTTACCTATATCAGCAAGTTAATGATCGATCAGGGCATACTAAAGGGGGATTATCAAGAACTGCTTAAGCTTATACTTATATATGGCGGGCTGGCCCTGATCCAGGCGGCTTCTGTCTTTGGTTTTATCTTTCTGGCCGGCATTCTGGGGGAGCGAGTTCAGTATGACCTGCGCAAAAAGATGTTTGACCATCTGCAGACTCTATCATTTTCTTATTTTGATCGCACGCCGGTGGGCTGGATTATGTCGCGGGTTACCTCCGACTCCGGTAAAATCGCAGAACTGGTTACCTGGGGGTTGGTGGATGTAACCTGGGCGATAATGAATATCGGCACCTCTCTAATTTTTATGTTTATCATTCACTGGCGCCTGGCCCTGATTGTGCTGGCCGTGGTACCGGTAATGGTCTGGGTGGCAGTTCTTTTCCAGAAGAAGATACTCGAGCAATACCGGCAGGTACGTAAGCAGAACTCACGGCTTACCGGCGGTTACAATGAGATGATTATCGGGGTGCGGGTTATCAAGGCTCTCTGCCGGGAAGAGCAGAATCTTGAGGAGTTTTCCCTGGAAGCGGGTTCCATGTACCGGGCTTCCTACCGCGCGGCCTGGTTTTCAGCGCTCTTTCTACCATGTGTACAGATAATCGGTTCCCTTGCACTGGGGGCAATTATCTGGTACGGCGGTCTTGAGAAGATGAGCGGAGAAATGACCCTGGGCGGTATCCAGGCTTTCATATTCTATGTTGCTTTTATGCTCTGGCCGATCCAGGATCTGGCAAGTGTATGGGCTTCCATGC
>DRHE01000400.1 GCA_011049745.1 Spirochaetales bacterium
AAGCGCGGGCTCTCTTCTTTGAGAGCAGCGTGGCTTTTTGATGAGCTGCATGGTAAATATTCCGGAGAGAATTATGACTATTTGCGTGATCTTTTTTATCGAAAAGCACATTTCTTTTATTTGCTTGCTTTGGACAGATCACAGGATGGCCAGGAGGTTCTGGAGAGTGGACTGAACTATGGCCCGGATCTTGATAATAATTATAGTTATGACGGTTTCCTCTATATTTCCGGATTGCTGGAGTATAAATATGGCCCCAGGAGTGATCCGGAGAAAAGAACCAGGGCTTTAGAAAATGGCAAACGAATTGTATCCAGGCTTTTCGGCACAGGTAAAACCTCCAAGAGCAAACCCTCCGCTATACTGGAAAAAGCCAAGGATCTCTATGAATTGATGAACAAGGAATTAAAAGAGCAGCAGGTCGGGGGATAGCGGTTTTGGAGGAACGAAATATCAGTGTAACCCTGGCTTATGACGGTACTGATTTCAGCGGTTGGCAGATACAACGCTCACAGAGAACGGTACAAGGGGTTCTTGAGGATGTTCTTAAAGGTATGCACAGCCGCAGAATTCCGGTTACCGGCGCCGGTAGAACGGATTCCGGTGTGCACGCCAACGGACAGGTGGCTAATTTCGTTACTGATATTGCTTCAATACCTGCGGAAAAGTATAAAGAAGCGCTTAATTCGAATTTACCGCCGGATTTACGGGTTATCAGGAGTAGGTTAGTTGATAGAGATTTTGATGCCAGACGCTCAGCCAGGGAGCGAATATATAAATACTATCTTTATATTTCTTCTGTAGGTTTTCCGCACCACCGCAGGTATTGCTGGAGAATTTCACGGAAACCCGATATTGCATATCTAAATAGAATTGCAACCGGGCTGCTGGGAGAACAGGATTTCACCACCTTCGCTGCTGCTGGGGATACCAGTAAATCCAGGGTGCGTGCAGTATATGCAGCCTCTTTCTATCCGGAGGGTCCCTTTTTAATTTTTGAGATTGCTGCCAGTTCTTTCTTATGGAAAATGGTGCGCAGTATTGTAGGAACAGTGTTGGAGATAGAACAGCTTGAACATGGTGAAGAACGGTTAAAGGAAATTCTTGCGGTTAAAGATCGCTCCCTTGCCGGTCTTACTGCCCCGGCCCGTGGCCTTTTTCTGGAAAGGATTCTCTATAATGAGCACTCAAAATTCTCTGAATGATCTGGTGAAATTATTCAACCTCATAGAAGATTATTATGAGGAAGGATTTCATCGCCGCCATTCTGATGTTGAATTAGCAGAGCAAATGGCAGGTCCTGAGGATCAGTTCCTTGAAATCAATAATGAGATCTCTTCCTGCCGGAAATGCGGCTTATTTAAAGAGCGGAATAATACGGTACCTGGTGAAGGAGTAATCAATCCACTGGTAATGTTGATCGGAGAGGGGCCTGGTGCGGATGAAGACCGTACAGGTAAACCTTTTGTCGGGCGTGCTGGCAAATATCTGGATAGCTGGCTCATGGCTATTGATCTAGACCGGAGAAAAAATTGTTTTATAGGTAATATTGTCAAATGCCGCCCTCCGGATAATCGCGATCCTCTGCCTGAGGAATCATCGGCCTGCCTGCCCTATCTGCAGAGGCAAATATCTTTTATACGGCCAAAAGCAATAATGACACTTGGCAGAATTGCTACCCAGATTCTTACCGGTGAGAAAAGTGGAATTGGTGCTCTGCGAGGCAGGATATACTCTTATCAGGGAATACCGCTGGCGCCCACCTATCATCCCAGTGCAGTGTTGAGGAATATTTCACTAAGAGCATCAGTTTGGCAAGATTTACAGAAACTGAGGTCTGTTCTGCAGAATGGCTAGTTATTTAGAGGTTGTTTTCAACCTTCCTCTTGATAAAAGCTTCACCTATCTCAAACCGGCAGCTTTGACTGTAGAAGCGGGATACAGGGTTATCGCTCCCTTTGGGCGGCGAAAACTGGTTGGCTATGTCATAGCGGTCGGTGATGAATCTCCTCCGGGACTGGCCGGTATAAAGGAAGTTGAACGCTGTTTGGATAAGCGTGTTGTCTTTGATTACCGCACCTTAGAGTTGGCTAAGTGGCTTGCCTGGATGTACATGTGCTCACTGGGGCAGGCTCTGTCTTCCGTGCTGCCGGGCGGAAGAAGAGAAATAGATCTGGAAGATCTTGAGCTTGACTTCGGGGATAATAAAGAAGTTGATTTAACCGGCCAGCAGGCACAAGCCATTGATAGGATTTCAACAGCCGGGAGCGGTTTTTTTTATCTCTACGGTGTAACCGGATCAGGAAAAACCGAAGTTTTTCTAAGGGCTGCTGAAGATATGATCAGCAACGGGCGTGGGGTTATTTACTTAGTTCCGGAGATCTCATTGACCCATCAGGTCTATGAAAAATTCAGCGCTGTTTTTGGCAGCAGGGTAGGAGTGCTTCATTCCGGGCTGACTCCTTCGCAGCGACTCAAAGAGTGGCACAGGGTGCTTGATGGTGATGTCCGCCTGGTAATTGGGGCGCGAAGCGCTGTTTTTGCGCCGGTTAAAAACCTGGGTCTTGTCATAGTGGATGAGGAGCATGAAAATTCCTATAAAGCAGGTTCAACACCCCGCTATCATGCCCGCCAGGTAGCCATGTACCGCAGTAAAGCTGAGAAAGCCGTTCTGGTTATGGGAAGCGCAACCCCGTCGCTTGAGGCTTATTACCGCATGCAGAATGGAAAGCTGGAATGTTTATCATTATCCAGGAGACTGGGCGGCGGCGATATACCGCAAATAACAATTCTCGATCTAAAGAGAGAAAAAGGGCCTCTTTCAAAATCACTGATCAGGGAAATACGCCGGACCCATTCCGAGGGGCGGCAAACAATACTATTCCTGAACAGGCGCGGCTTCGCCTATTACTTTTACTGCCGCAGCTGTGGTTTTGAAATGAAATGTAAAAACTGTTCAGTCTCCCTTACTTTTCATAAGAGTCGTAATAGAATGATCTGTCACTACTGCGGTTACCAGGATAAACCGGTAAAGGTCTGTCCCGAGTGTGGTTCCATCGATGTTGGTTACAGCGGCTTCGGCACAGAGCGGATCGAGGAAGAAATCGAACAGCTATTCCCCGATCTGGTTGTACGGCGGGTTGATACTGATGCGGTACGCAAGAAGAAGATATTACGTGAGTTGTTGGCTGACTTCGGCCGGGGTAAAATCGATATTCTTTTAGGCACACAGATGGTTGCTAAGGGTTTGAATTTCCCAGGGGTGAAACTGGTGGGAATAGTATCTGCAGATACAGGTTTGCAGCTTCCTGATTTCCGGGCTGCTGAAAGAACTTTCAATCTTATTGTGCAGGTCTCAGGCAGGGCGGGGAGACGTATTCCTGACGGTAGAGTAATGATCCAGACCTTTAAACCGCAGAATGAAGTTATCCGCATGGCGGCTGAAGGCCGGCTTGAGGATTTCTATACAAAAGAAATAGAGGTCCGCCAGGAATTGGATTTTCCTCCCTTTTCCAGGCTTATCCGCCTGGTTTTTCGCGGCAGGGATAGTAATAAAACCCGAAATGCCGCAACTGCTTTCTTAAGTCAAATACCGGAACCATCCCTGGACCGGGTCAGCCTGTTGGGGCCTGCAGAGTGTCCTCTGGCAATGATCTTGGGCAGCTACCGTTATCATCTGATATTCCGGTCTCAGGATTTTTCTACACTGCACAATATGGTTCAGAGCAGTATGGAAGCTTATAAAGCACCGGCAGGTGTTTACATTGAGGTGGATGTGGACCCAGTTTCCCTGCTTTAGTTGACATTGCATTTTCTATTAAGTAATGTTTACAAAGGAAAAATGAATGCTTGAAATAGTAACTATGGGTAATGAAATACTGAAACGACATTCAGCTTTGGCACCGGAGTTCGATAACGGGATGAAGTATTTGATCAAAGAGATGTTCGATGCCATGTATGCAGGCAAGGGAATTGGATTGGCTGCAGTTCAGGTGGGAAAACTCTACCGTATTTTTATTACTCACGTTTCAGGAGATAAACAGCGGGTTTTTATTAATCCTGATATTATTGAAACCTCAGTTGAACAGGATAAAAATGAAGAAGGTTGTTTGAGTGTTCCCGGGATAAATGCTGACATAATCAGATCCGAAGAAGTAACTATTCAGGCCTGGAGTAATAATGGTAAACCCTTTTCGCTTGATGCCGGCGGTTTACTGGGGCGGGTAATTCAGCACGAACTTGATCATCTAAATGGAATTCTTTTTGTAGACCGTTTGAGCCAGAAGAAAAAAGAGCGATTGATCAAGCTGTATGAACGGCAGAACGGGGAATAATGCGAGTTCTATTCTGCGGCAGTCCTGTTTTTGCGGTGCCTTCACTGGAGGCAATTTCCGCCAACCATGAAATCTGCGGTGTGATTACCAATCAGGACCGCTCAGCCGGACGAGGTAAACATACTCAGCAAACGTCTGTTAAAAAAAAAGCCCTGGAGCTTGGATTGCCGCTTTTTCAGCCTGAAAGAATTGATGATGTTTTTATCAACCTGATAAAAGATCTGAATCCGGAGCTTCTGGCTGTGGCTGCTTACGGTAAAATATTTAAGAGTAATTTTTTAAACATCTTCAGCAAAGGGGGTATTAATCTGCACCCCTCTTTACTGCCCAAATTCCGTGGACCATCTCCAATACCTGCAGTAATTCTAGCTGGTCATAAGCAGAGCGGAGTGACTATCCAAAGGCTGGCTCTGGAGATGGACAGCGGTCATATTCTGGCACAGGATAGGATTGAGCTGACCGGGAAGGAAACAACCGCCGCTCTATCCGAACAACTGGCAGTAATTGGCGCCGAGCTTTTTGTGACCGCGATTGATTCTGTGGAAAAAGGTGTTGTCAGAGAATATGCACAGAAAGAGGAAGAAGCGAGTTATTGCAAAATATTAAAAAAAGATGATGGGTTGATTGACTGGGGTAAAAGTGTTGACATGATTGAATGTATGATCAGGGCCTATAATCCCTGGCCGCAGGCATTTACCAATTATAAAGGGCTGCGCTTAGCTATTCTTTCCGGGGGGGTTTTGCCCGAAGAAAGGGATTTCAGCAGGGCCCGTAATGGTGAAGTTGTGGGTGTGGATAAGAG
>DRHE01000401.1 GCA_011049745.1 Spirochaetales bacterium
CTGCTATACTTCCTGGAGGAAGAAAACACTCAGCCGCTTGTACGCCGGAACCATCACAAAAGACTGTATCTGAATAATAACCTCTGCAGGTAAGATCGGTTATTCCTCATTATCCTTCACTCTGTTAAGTATACCTTAACACAGCAGCTCTCTTCTGTAAAGTATGATTTAACAAGATCTATTTTTCTTCTGTCTGGCTTCCCTTTTCCCGCCAATATCTATACAATACAGTTCAATTTCTGTTAACCGAAAGAACACATAGGAGATAATATGATAGATTTGACCATTAATGAGCAGCAAATAGAGAGTACAGCCCGGCGCTGTAAGGAAAAAGGAATAATCATACCCACCTTCGAGCAGATGAAGAATCCTGAACTTATCCCGGCCGGGATAAAGGAGGAGCTTAAAGGTATTGGCTTATGGGATGTTCACCCGCGCAACCTCTTCCGGGTGAGCTGGAAGAACGAACCAAAGGCTAAAGGGGGAGGTTTCGACGGCGTGAACTACATGGCGCTGCCGCCGGAGCTTACCGGAGTAAAGGCCAAAATAGCGGCCCTGGTTGGCAAGTGGTTCCCCACAGGCGCCCATAAAGTCGGCGCCGTCTTCGGCTGCATAGTGCCCAGGCTCATTACCGGCCAATTTGATCCGGCCAGGCACAAGGCGGTCTGGCCCTCCACCGGGAATTACTGCCGCGGCGGCGCTTATATTTCGACCCTGCTCGGCTGTGAGGCAATCGCTATTCTCCCGGAAGAGATGTCAAGGGAAAGATTCGACTGGCTGGCCAATATTGCCGGCGAAGTAATTGCCACTCCGGGATGTGAGAGCAACGTCAAAGAGATCTTCGATAAATGCTGGGAATTGAAGGCAACCAGAGACGACCTGGTAATCCTCAATCAATTCGATGAGTTCGGCAATCATCTCTGGCACTATGAGGTTACCGGAAATGCTTTACAGGAAGTTCTAAATCAGGAACTTGGAAAAGGTGACTTCTATGCCGGGGTGGTGCTCGCTTCCGGTTCTGCCGGGACCCTGGGCTGCGGCGATTATCTAAAGGAAAGATATCCTTTATCAAAAATCGCTGTCTCTGAAGCCCTGCAATGCCCGACACTCCTTTTGAATGGTTTCGGCGGCCACCGTATAGAGGGCATAGGTGACAAGCATGTTCCCTGGATACACAATATCAAAAATACCGATATGATTGTGGCTGTGGACGATGAGCATACCATCAGGCTGCTCAGATTATTCAACGAAGAAGCAGGCAGGCAATACCTGAAAGAACAGGGTGTTGCAGCGGAAATAACTGAAAATCTCGATCTCCTGGGCATATCTTCCATAGGTAATATGCTCGCCGCCATCAAGTTCGCCAAGTATTATGAGCTCACTGAAAATGATATGGTACTCACCGTGTTTACCGACTCTTTTGAGCTTTACGAATCACGAAAAAGGGAGCTTACCGAAGAGAGAGGCGAGTATACAGAAAAAGATGCAGTTAAAGATTTTGAGATGCTGCAAAACAGCGGCCTGGACAACATGCTGGAGCTTACATACTATGAACGCAAAAGAGTTCACAACCTCAAGTACTATACCTGGATCGAACAGCAGGGTAAAGAATTGAAAGAGCTGAACTCCCAGTGGTATGACTATGATAACTACTGGTCGGGTATCCATAACCAGGTGCCGGAAATGGATCAATTGATCTTAGAGTTTAACAAAAAGGTGGAGGCTATTTAGCCGGCAGCAACGGCTGCCTATGTTATGCTGATTAACCGTCTTCATGGCCGCGCTTTAGTTTAGCTGCCAGGCCAAGCCGCTCTCTAAACTCTAAAGCGCCTCAAGCTCTTGTGTAGCATCTTTAAGCGCTATCTTTTCCTCAATGCTACACAGATACCCGGTTATCGTCTGAGAGAAAGATTTCAGCTCCTGCAGCACAGCCCTGGCCTGCGCTTTCTCACCAGCCCTGGATAATGAAACCAGCCTTTCACTCTTTTTATGCATTTCCTTATGAACCTGCTCCAAAGAAGTAATCTCAGCTATATCAGCAAAACGCTTAAGCCCTGATGAGTAGAGCCATCTTCCCAATGAACACTCTTCAGCTGAGACAATTTCTTCCTTAGAGATGGAATGAGAATCATGCAGAAACTGTTCGACCCGTATTAACCAGAGCTTGTGGCGGATCCTGGCATTTATAAAGACGGATGTATCAATCCGATCATCAACAACAGATTCACCATTGATTTTAAATTTATCCATGGCGCTTTGCATCTCTTCTGCATTATCACTGTTCTGAATTATCAGCTGGCTGATCTTATCAATCGCATCATAGATATTATTTGATTTGGTATTTATTGATTTGACGCCAATAAGGTTATTGCCGGATATTTCCTGTATTTCAGTAATGAAATTCCTGATCTCTTCGGAGCCCTGCTGCATCTGAACAGAGTCACTTCTGATCTCTTCGGTACTTTTCAGCAAAGTATTTGTTGCATTTAATATCTCACGGCTGCCGTTAGCCAGCTCATCGGTACTTAAGGATATTTCGGAAAATGCATCGGCAACCTCTTTAACCCCCGCAGTAATCTCAGCAAAGGCCTTCCCGCTCTCTTTGCCGACGGTTAATGCCTCTTTGATCTTCTCAACAACACTCTTCAGGGTTTGGGAAATATTCAATGCATTTTCCGACGTGGATTCGGCAAGCTTTCCAATTTCATCGGCAACAACCGCAAAACCCTTGCCGGCATCTCCCGCCTGGGCTGCTTCAATCGCTGCATTCATGGAGAGCAGATCAGTTTGCGCAGCTATATCATTGATAACCGTAATCATATTGAGCATATCATCTATGCTCCTGGATATCTGGTTTATAATGTCAGTAGTTGTATTAACCTTTTCACCTCCCGTCATAGTTACCGAAACCAGGTTATCAGCCGCCTTTTTCTTTTCCTCAGTTATTTTTGCCACACTCTTAATCGAAGCATTCATTTCCTCTACTGAAGCAGAGGTTTGCTCAACAGAACTCGCCTGATTATTGATCTGATCAGCAAGGCTCCTGTTATTATCCAGGATTTGCTCCAGAGCCGCTTTGGAAGCCACAATATTATGGGTTAAATGCTCTGTGTCATCGCTTATCAAGTTGATTCCATTGTTTATCTCGGTTATAACCGAGATGGTTTGCTCAACATTTTCAGAGAGGTCCTTGCTCATTTCCTGATTCTGCACTGATAAACTATTTATACTTTTTACCGTATCCTGCAGGTTGTTTATAGCTTTATTGAAGCTGAGAGCCAGCCTTCCTATTTCATCATCAACCTTGACAACCATCCTTTTAACTAAATTGCCTGCCGCCATATCATTGGCTACCTGCAGCAGTCCCTTTAACTTACCGGCAATCGACCTTCCGATTACCAGGGTGAAGGTTACGATGATCAGCAGAACCGCACCAAACACAACCAGCATTATTCTCCGGATTCGGACGAGGGTGTTTTTCACCAGCTGGTTCGCCTCACGGTCAACTTTCGCCAGGTAGCTCTCAAACCATTCGAAGGCGGCAATAGCGCGCTGATCATCAATTGATCCCTTTTTTTCCATATCACCCAGCGGTTTTCCATCAGCGAGCAGTGTTTTCATCTCTTTAAGAATTCTTAAGTATTTTTCAACAACCCGGTAGATAATCGTTAAATTTCGGGTCTCCTCATCGGAGATTGCCGGAAGATTCATGTATTCCCTGGTTCTGCTGATAAAACCCTTGAGGCGGGCTTCAGCTGCCGTTATATATTCCAAATTTTCATGCAGGATAGCTCTCTGAAAAAAATGAATGAAGCCTCCATAGCCAAGCTCATCTTTCATCTCCGAAATCAAGCGTCCTTTGCGGGATGCAGTATCAACTTCCTGCACAGCCACGAAAACGTCCTGAAAGCTGCTGTAAAGCAGATAACCTGTGCTCAGAAAAGAAAGACCGATTATAACGGCCAGGAGGAACAGCTTCATCCTGATAGTCAGCCCCCATTTAAGCTTTAAAGCATTGCCTTGGGATATATTCTCTTTTGCCATTAGTCCTTTCCTCTTCTGTTAAATAAAATCCTCAAACTGTTTCAGCGGTAACCAAAAAAAAGGTCTGTTTAAGGTTAAGCCACGAAGCGGGCAGTTCCGGTACCCTACTTAAGACCCTTTTCAACACCCCCTTTTTATTACTGCCGCTGATGATGAAGTAGATATTGGCCGCAGAAGCCAAGAACCCGGCAGTCATGGAGAGCCGGTAAGCTTTAAGGTGGTCCACATAGATCGCTGCTGTTAATCCATGCAGGTCAACAGCAACAGGTCGTTTATTACCCCGGCCATCGATTGCCTGGCCATGGGGAAAGAGCGACGCTGTATGACCATCCTCCCCTAAACCCAGAATCACCAGGTCCGGCCCCCGGGGCTCCTTTCGTACCCGTAACTCCCGGAAAAAGTTTTTCAGCATTCCCTCATAAACCAGGGCTTTCTCTGCCGGTTCCCCGCTTCCCGCCTTCCAGGAAAAGATCTTTTCCTTCTGAACTCCGGCAGATTCCCAGAGTGCTTTCCTGATCATATTTTCATTGGACTCCGGATTGTCTTCAGCAACCCACCGCTCATCACCGATGAACCAAAAGCAGCGATTAAGAACTTCCTGGTTTCTCTTAAGCATCAGGGCCAGCTCCCGGTAGCATCCTCGCGGAGAAGAGCCGCCGGCCAATACTATAGTTGCCTTACCCCTCCTGCTAATTGCTCTTTTCAGGTGAGAAAATAAAATCCGGGCAGCTTCTCCGGCCAGTTGATCATTATCTTTATAAACTTTCAGCTTTTTCCCAGCGCAGATTACATCCGCAACCGAAGTTCTTAAAGCAAAAGGCCAACACAATATATTCGGACGCTGGACTTTATTACTTTTTGCGCTGAACACGCGAAATTTTAAAGGTAATAGCATATGAAGTCTATATCCCCTTAGAATACTTATCGGCAGCAGTCCTTTTAAATTGCCGCCGATCTTGCCAGGGCTTTATGATAGAGCAGGTCAGCTTCTAAGGAATCAACTTCCCGTAAAAGGATCTCACCCAGAGACGGCAATTGCAGGGCTATAGTTCGTTTTCCGCTATCAGGGGAAGAGATTAAAGCGCAGTTGTCGCCGAAACATTGCAGCGCCATCCTGTCACCGCCCCGTATATACAACTCCAGTAAAAAGCCGCTTTCCAGGGAGCCTTTATTCTCATGGTTCAGCACAATACCGGCGCCGTCACTCTTATCCATCAACAGCTTATTCCCATCTCTATTCTTCAACTGCCAGCCCAGGCGCTCGGCCAGCCAGAGGAAATAAAGCAGCCCCTCAGAACTATTACCGCCATTCATCACTACAGCCTCGATTTCAGTTAGATAATGCCGTTCAGCCTCAGGCTCAAATAGGGCGGCCGTTCCTTTACGCAGCGGCCTTATCCGCTGCCAGGAAAAATCAGCAAAGCTCATGGATGGGTTTTTATTTAGCTGGAAGGCCAGGCTTTGAACAATCTGAAAAGGATCTTCATCCAGACTTTCATTTACTCCGGTGTTGATCAAAAAACGATCCGCCAGTTCATCAATCTGGCTGAAAACTTCCGGAAAAGGCATCAGGGATTCGAGCCACCAAACATAGAGCGGTATCTCGCGAATAATCAGGGAGCTCCAGAATCCCGGGTCTCTCCCTATATCATCATCTCCATTTTGAATATGTACCTCTTCAA
>DRHE01000402.1 GCA_011049745.1 Spirochaetales bacterium
AAGTCATGATTGGGTGGGCCTCCTGTTGGGCGGTGTTTTTTTTGCAGCTTAACAGGAGGTTCTTTTATTTTCAATTGTTGCGTTAATTTCGTCTTTTTTCAGAGCATTCAACTTGGGACTAAAATGGGGATTTACTGAGGTCTGATACTCACTAGATGCTTTAAAATTAGAATAATAAATGGCCTACAAAATCGAATTTGCCGATTGCGTCAAACAACATTTCAAGCGCCTGAGCACAAATCAACGTTCATTAATGATTGATGGAATTGAAAAGCACCTTTTCAACGAACCTCTAAAAGAGACAAGAAATAGAAAGCCTCTTCGTCCTAATCCAATTGCCCCATGGGAATTAAGGATAGGTAATCTTAGGGTATTTTATGATATCACATCAGATAAACCCAATATTGTAAAAATCCTTGCAGTCGGTTATAAGAAAGGTAATACTTTATTTATTGCTGGAAAGGCGGTGAAACTATGAAAACAATTGATTTAGAGAAGGCTTCCAAACCGTTATCTGAGTATGCCAAAGAAATTGATAAAGAAATACTGGTTCTAAAATTGAAGAATAAACCCGTAGCTGCAATTGTTTCTTTAAAAAACGTTGATACGGAATCAATTTCTTTAAGCACAAATCCTGAATTTCTTGAGATTATTGAAAATTCAAGAAAGGAGTTCACACTGGGGAAAAAAATATCCTTTGATGAAATGAAAAAGGAAATAACGAAAATGTAAAAAAAGCATAACACATATAAGGCCCCCCAGGTCAGGAAACAAATTCCCCCCTGACAATCTTTTTTATTGCCTATGGACCGCTTAACCCATCGATTTTCCGTCCCTCGAATCCGGCTTGGGTTCGAAGATTCTGGTGTAGTAAGTGATAGGTTATTATAATCGCCGATGAGCGGGCACGCTTCAGATACGGTAGTTATCGAGGCGACCGCGGCACTTAAGCAGCGCATCCGCGGGCTGCCCGATGAATTCTCGTGGAGATATGATTCCGTGAGGGTCCGAGACAAGAATGGTGCTTCTAAAAGAAGAGAGTCGGGCTACGGTTGAGGATACACTACGGCTCCTGGAGAAGGTGAGAAATGCGAGAGAATGTCAATTCATGGTGCGGTTATATTTCTTGATCCGCTGGCATATGATCTGATTGAGAACTTTGAAGATATGGCAGTAAAGATCGAAAAGGCATTGACCCGCTGATTGGGGTGCAGGAGGAGAGGCTAAAAAAATGGAAGCGGTAATATATTTAAAAGATGTTTTTTTCAGTTATGATAACCAGGTGGTGCTGGATAATGTAAATCTCCATATCCAGGAGGGGACCTTTTTTTCCATTGTTGGACCCAATGGAGGGGGGAAAACAACTTTAGTTAAGCTGATGCTCGGTATTCTGAAGCCGGACAGTGGCGAGATCAGAATACTGGGCGCTTCTCCGCGGGCAAGCCGCAGGCACATTGGTTATGTAGCCCAGCATACCCATTTTGATCCCATGTTCCCCATTAATGTTATGGATGTGATAATCATGGGGCGTTTGGCCGGGCGCTGGGGCGGGCCCTTTTCCAGGGCTGACCGGCGGGATGCCCTTGGTGTTCTGGATGAAATGGGGCTAAAGGAGTTTGCCGGCGCCTCTTTTGCCGATCTTTCCGGCGGCCAGCGTCAGCGCGTTCTGATAGCACGGGCTTTGGTGACCAGGCCGAAGATGCTGCTCCTTGATGAACCCACTGCCAATATCGATGCCGCTGTTGAGGACCGCTTCTATTCCATTTTAAAGGAGTTGAATAAACGCTTAACCATCCTGCTGGTAACCCATGACCTGGGCTTTGTTTCTCCTCTGGTCAACAGTGTTATCTGTGTGAACCGGCGGGTGCGTATTCATCCTACCTGCAAGATCACTGATAAGGCGATTAATGAGCTTTACAATAGAAACATGCACATGGTGCGGCATGACCAGCAGTATGCCGGCAAGGCGGGTTAATGATGATTGATTTTATCCGGGCTTTAGGTAATCCGCAGATTGCCTTCCTGCGCTATGCCTTTATCGGGGGGCTGCTGGCCAGTGTTTCCTTTGGTATTATAGGCACCTATGTGGTAACCAGAAGGATAAGCTACCTGGCAGGAGCTATATCCCATTCAATACTGGCCGGCATCGGTGCAGGGTTATACCTGCAGAGCAAATTCGCTTTGCTTTGGTTTACCCCGCTGCTGGGCGCGCTTATTGCCGGGCTGGTTTCTTCATTGATAATCGGTCTGGTCAGTATGTATGCCAGCCAGCGGGAGGATACCGTAATCGGAGCTATCTGGGCTATAGGAATGGCTGCCGGCCTGCTCCTGCTTGCTAAAACACCGGGATATGTGGATCCAATGAGCTATCTATTCGGCAATATCCTGTTGACTACCAGGGCAGATCTCTGGCTGATAGCGGGGCTCGATGTTCTGGTGGTCACCCTGGGGGCATTGTTCTATAACCAGATACTTGCGGTATGCTTTGACGAGGAATTTGCCAGGATGCGGGGCTTGAGAGTTGGGGTGTACTATCTTGGATTGCTTTTTCTGACCGCGCTTACAATTGTGCTGCTGGTTACCACTGTAGGGATTGTCATGGTAATTGCCATGCTGACACTGCCGCCGGCGGTTGCCGGATTTTTCGGCCGCAAGCTGTGGCAGATAATGATCCTGGCCGGCCTTTTCTGCATGCTTTTTACCACACTTGGTATAGCCGTAAGTTACAGCTATGATCTGCCCACCGGCGCTACCATAATCATGATCGCCGGAATAGCTTATCTGGCCGCTGTGTTCTTAAAGCGCTTTAAGAAAAAGAGCCGATATAGTGGTAAAAATCAACCTCATTAGCCTGTAAGCCGTATTTATAGATAAAACCGGTGGCGAGCCTGGTGGCTACAATGGCATTCAGATAGTTATCAGGAACTCGTTTCAGGATGTTTTTTAAACCGGTAAGCTCAACCAGGCACTCAGGGGTATATTCCTCGATAATTCTTTCCTTCAGCCGCTTATTGGTGACTAATTCGGAATTTACTATAGAATCAGTGATCTCATTGATCTTGTTGCTCAGCACATTTGTCAAGTGCGTAAAGGGAGTGTTGCCGGCTTCATGTTCCTGCCAGAGTACATTCAGCTCCGAACGGGCATTATCTTTAACCCTGTTCAATATTTCCTGAATGTAACTCTTGCGGAAATCCGGCATCTTTCCTTCTTTGCCCACCATGTGAGTGTTGAATTCCTGATCACTCATAGCAAGGGCGGCATATACCTCAAAAGAAGAGGAGGTAACACCGCCCTTATTGGTCGAGGCATCTTTAATAACAATGATTCCCTGCTCTTCCAGTCTTAATCGCGCTTCCTCGGTAATAAATAGGTTCGCGCCCTCAATAATAAAACGGAACTTCGGTTTCCCCTCGTCATTGAGCAGCTCTTTCCAGTTGTTGATATTAATAGCTGCCGGCCTGCCGCCGCAGGGAACGAAGAGATCGGCAGTAGCTAAGGGATGGAGGTGGAATTTATTACGGAAATCCTCGCCATTGGGCACCGGGGTGCCGTCGGGCAGTGTAATATCCTGGTCATTAATTGAAACAAAAAACCCCTCTTTGGTTAAGAGCGAGCGGTCAAAGTGTTCTACCATTATCCTCTTTTTAGCCAGGCGGGTGAGTTCCCGGCGGTTCAGCCCTGCCGGGTCATAGACCACACCGCTGCCGTCGATTATGGCAATAGTCTTATCTCTGGAAACCAGGATCTCATTGCTTCCCAGATCGCCATCCGGGCCGCCGGTCTGTATTTTAACCATCTGCTCTTCCTGCAGACCCAGATATTTTAGCACTCCCAGAACATATTCGTGCACACTGGCAGTAGTCATGCCGTACATATCGTGGGGAATGCCCCCCAGTTCCGGGGCCTTGCCGGTGGTAAAGGCCTTCCAGAAGGGGTATTTTCGTTTATGTGCATAGCGTACCGCCCAGTTCATCAAATCTGCCGTACCTTCATCAGGACCTAAAAAGAGAATATCCTTAGTCTCTTCCGGGTCTAAAACTTCATCTTCAGGAATAAGCAGATCGAGCATGGCGTCGATATAACTGATAAAGGCAGATCGTGCTTCATCCTGATTTGCCTCATGGAGCAGGATTGTTCCCTTGGAACCGCCCTCTGGTATATCCTTGTTCTTCTTTTGCTGGGTGTAAGCCAGGTTGTAATTTTCCGCAAAAATTGTGTTCAGGTTGTTTTCATACTGGGTGTGATTTCTCGATCTTACAATACGGATGCCCCCGCGGGCAATGTCACGGAAGCGAAGGTGAAAGCCGAGGAACTCTTTACCCACAAAAAAGAAGAGGCCAAAGGGCTTATCCTGGTATTCATCTTTAACCAGAAAGGAAGGATCAAGCTTGTAAGCGATGCAGCGCTTGTCGCGCATGAAGAAATTGGTCTTGATAATGGTGTTATTAAAGGAGAGAAAATATTTTAAGATGATCTTATCTTTATCTGAGGATACATTTTTTTCAATTGCCTTATTTATTTTTTTTTCAAGTGCTGCAAGGTCCTGCCGGTTATGAGCGGGATGGAATTTCTGCTCGAAATGGTTATAGAGAAGAGCCACAGTTTCATGATGGTTTTTTACAGTTGCGGCTATCCTCTCTTCTGAGTAGGCGTCTTTGGTCATCCTCAGTTTTAAGGTGTTCAATATACCCAATGCCTCAGGCTGATCACGCAGAGCGCTGCTCAAAGTGCTGTACTCTCTGGTCAGGGCGGTCAGGTATTGGTGGGCAAAGGATGCGGCGGAAATTGCATAGATTGTCTGGTGCGGTGAAAAGATCTCTTCCTGGAAGATGCTGGTGATATAATGGTCAGGCAGCATAACCACCCCGACTAAGTCCCTGGAAAACTCTTCAATCGTCCCGGGATCAATTTTATCAAAGTAGAAGGTATAGATCTTTTTCTTATCAGCGAAGACCTCCCGGTATTTCCTGTTGGAGTGCATATTGTATTTGTAGAATAGATGGGAAAAATTAAAGAGGAAATCATGAGTTCTTCCGGAATGGATACCTACCTGTACACGGGTCTCATTGTTTTCCGGTTTTTCAGTAACAGCAATATAGGGGGATTCCCGGTCGTTCATTGCCTCCCAGGCCTGGCGGTATCGGGCTATAGTCTCATCTGCGGAGCGGGCCAGAAAGTTTTTATCTGCCGCCTCTTCAAAGGAGAGTTGCTCCGGCTTATCAGGAAGGCGGCTGAATTGCGGCCTGGTGACAATGTACAGGCGGAGGAAATACTTTCCGGTTTTCTCTTTGGTTCTATAACTCTCTATTTTGAAATGAGGATAATTGTGTTCAATTCTCTTTTCAATCTCTTCAGTTGTTGCGGATTTTTCTTCAACAATATATACGGCGCGCTCTTCATGTTCATTGATCAGTTGAATTCCCATATCCTCGCCGCCGTAGCGGGAGATAAGGCCGGAGGCGCTGATTGCCACCAGGTGTCCGGCAATATCCTCAACGCTGGTACTTGTAAAATAGTATTCATCAATGCCCAGGATATTGAGAAACCAGTCCAGCTCACTGCGTGCTTTTTCGGGTGAGAAGTATCCCGTTTCCAGAATAGACTTCTCCAGCTTCTGTACATCTGCCAATGAAAGAGCTGACCTGTCAGCGATGTTCTGCAGATCTACCATTTAAACACTCCTTGTTTCATTGGAATGATCACTTTGTCAAAACTAAAATATAATAGTTGTGACAGCCTTGTTCAAGCTGTTAAATGTTCCTGCTATTCTTGCCCCGGCACTTGATTTTAAAGAAATAGCGATCGATATAGATATTATGATCCAACCGGAAAATAAGTTGAAACAGGGCTGGGATGTCATCGTCCTGGCAGCCGCAATTTCTGCCGCTATTGTAACCCCTCTCTCTATTATCTTTCATTTGACCAGCTTCACTCTGCTGAATTTCTTTAATGGTATTTTCACCATGCTTTTTCTGGTTGATATTGCTGTTAGTTTTAATACGACTTTTTCCCTACATGGAAAAATAATCAACGATAGGAAGATAATTACCAGAAAATACCTGCGCGGCTGGTTCTGGCTGGATGTTATTGCCGCTTTGCCTGTCGGCCTTCTCTTTTTTATATCAGGCCTCTTAACTGCCGGTGGTCCTCTTCAATTGTTGAGACTTAACCTGCTGTTCAAGCTGCCCAAAGCCAGCAGAACCCTGCGCATGGCCGGCGGCGCCGGTATTAACCCTGCAATTCTCAGGCTGGTTCTCCTGGTATTCTGGATTTTCTTAGCAGCTCATTTTATCTCCTGCAGCTGGATATTAGTTTCCGGTAATCCCGATGGACTGGATCCTGTTTCACGCTATATCCGCTCTTTTTACTGGACAATAACCACTCTGACCACAGTCGGTTATGGTGACATCACTCCCAGCGGCAACACCCAGACCCTCTTTGTGGTGCTGATTCAGCTGCTTGGGGCCGGTATGTACGGCCTGATTATCGGTAATATAGCCAACCTGCTCGCCCATATAGATGTGGCTAAATCTCAATACAAGGAAAAACTGGAAAAGATAAACACCTTCTTGAAATACCGGAATATTCCGCTTTCCATGCAGAAGAAGATCAACAACTACTACAGTTATCTCTGGGAGAGCAGAAGGGGATACGATGAATCCTCGGTGCTGCAAGATCTCCCCAACCACCTGAAGGTCTCGGTATCCCTCTATCTCAATAAAGAGATAATCGAGAAAGTGCCGATCTTTGAGGGAGCCAACGAAGATTTCATCAAAGAGATCATTCTGCACCTGACACCGGTGGTTTTCACTCCCGGTGACTCTATTGTCAAAGCGGGCGAGATGGGCTTTAATATGTATTTTATCAGTAAGGGAAGTGTCGATGTCATGTCAGCGGATGAAAAAATCCGTTACGCCACTCTGGGCAGCGGCAACTTCTTCGGTGAAATAGCCCTGCTTTTAAGCATGCCCAGAACTGCCACCATAAAAGCCAGGGAGTACTGCGATCTCTACCGGCTGGACAAGGAAACTTTTGACCGGGTCCTGAGCCGCTATCCGGAGTTTGCCGAAACCATCACGGAAATGGCGGAAAAAAGGAGAGGGGAAATCGAGACCGCCGGAAAAGGAAAAGATCAATAACTCTGCATTGGCCCGCCACGGTCCGCGGTTATCCTGTTTTTAATTTTTGCGATTTCATTATAGAGTTCGGCCATGCCGCCGGCCAGAGGGAAGTTAACCAGTTTACCGTTGCTTACCACCACCTTACCGTCAACTATTACGGTGTGGATGTTCCTCTCTCCCAGGGAATAGAGTATATTGGCAAAGACATTATGCTCAGGCTGCATGTTCGGGGAAGCCGGATCAATAAGCACCAGGTCGGCAGGGGCGCCTTCGATTATCTCTCCATAACCGGGAAGACCCAGCACCCTGCCTCCTCCGGAAAGCAGCATTTCCGCTGCTCCCAGCAGGGTGCCGAAATAAACATCGTCGGGGGTCAGATTCTGTTCATATATCCAGATATGCTTGTTGAACCAGTCCTCAACTTTTACATCTTCCGCGGCTCCCCGGAGCAGGGTCATTCCGGTATGGGCATGTGCATTCACTAAACCGGGAATCAGGTATAATCCCCTGCCGTTGATTACATCATGGCCGCTGTAAAGCTGCTCTGTTTCGCAGAGCTCTTCACCGATCTTTGTTATGCGGTTTCCTTCAATCAGAACATCGGTCTTTTCCCGGATCGAGAACTCTGCAAATGAGAGCAGGGTGGTATCTTTGATTATCATCTCTTGTCCAGTTCTCTGATTGCCCCGATCATCATTTCTTTGAAGCGCGGGACATCAACCTCGAGGGCCACATCAACATTAGGCTCAAGGTTGAGAATCCCGTAGACATCGGTAACGGTCCGGCCCCTGGTAAATTTGCCTGCGGTTTCCACTGCAACATGGAGATGGCTGGTTTTAACAATTCCCGGCCGGATAACTGCAGCTACGGCCAGGGCATCGTGCAGTGGAGCCCCCTGGAAGTTGAAGATATCGCAGTTGGCCTGAGCAAAGAAGCGGAGCAGGGGAGCGACCACGCTTGACACCGGGCCTGCTAATTTTTCTATTTCGCTAATGTCCTCAAAGGTAAGCATGGCCTTGTTGGTAACATCCAGCCCCACCATGGTAATGGGTAATCCCGATTCAAAGACAATTGTTGCTGCCTCGGGATCAACGTAGATGTTGAACTCGGCGGCCGGGGTAATATTGGAATCGTAGACTGCGCCCCCCATAAGTACTATCCTCTCAATATTTTTCTTTATGCGGGGCTCTTTTAACAGGGCAACACCGATATTGGTCAGCGGTCCGGTTGGGATAAGTATAAGGGGTTCCGCAGCCTGCATTAAGGTTCTGATAATAAAATCTACAGCGTGTTCCTCTATCCCGTTTATACCCGGTTCGGGCAGATTGGCACCGTCAAGACCGGAAACACCGTGGATCTCCGGGGCTATTGTCAGCTCCCTGGTCAGGGGTCTATCAAAGCCCCTGGCCACGGGTAAGTTTTCAGCCTTCAGCAGGGTGAGTACCTTTAAGGCATTTAGAAAAGTCTTTTCTCCTGTCTGGTTGCCTGCAACTGTAGTAATGCCAAGCAGCTCCACTGCATCGGAGGAGGCATAAGCCAGCATTATGGCCATCATATCGTCATGGCCGGGGTCGCAGTCGATGATGATCTTTTTCATCCCGAGTCCTCATCAATAGGGCTGGCAGCCTCTTTACCCGGGCTTTGACCCACAGCAGCCGGCACACTTCTGGTTTTTTTCTTCATTGCACGGGCCGAATAGAAAGTCAGGGCAATTACAGTGGCCAGATAAGGAATGAGCTGGATGAACTCTGAGGGAATGCGCAGGGAGGCAATATAGATTGCCAGGGCATTTACCGTGCCGAAGAGGAAGGAAGCGAGGAAGGTGCCAAGGGGCTGGTTGCCTCCCAGGGTGGCTGCGGCAATAGC
>DRHE01000403.1 GCA_011049745.1 Spirochaetales bacterium
ACTGATCTGCCGCAGATCTATCTCCGGTAGATTACGCCCCGGTTCCCTTATTCCCCATTGGTTTTCCACCAGAGAATGCTTCCTGTCGCATATCCTGTAGAAAATAAGCAGATCACCGCTTATGCGCGGCACCCCAACTCTCTTATCCTCCTCAAAGGCCCTGTCAATTATCCACTTTGTCTCTACTTCACCATCAAACGTGAGATAACATAGCACCATATCCGCCTCACGCCAGCAGCTGCATTGTAATAAGGCTTCGGTAATTAGACGGCTTTTACGCTCTATACTTTCCCTGTCAAGCTGCTCGAGCCGCGCCCGGATACGTTTTCTTAAAACAGTTTTCTCTTTCCGCATGATATTATTCAGAAATCCAGAAGCTCTACCTCAAAGAGCAGAAATGAGTTGGGGGGAATAACCCCGGAATAGCCGGCCTTGCCATAAGCCAGATCGGGCGGGATGATCAGAATGCGCTTTTCGCCCTTCTTCATAGCCATTAAAGCCTCATTCCAGCCGGGAATAACCTGACCAATCTTAAAGAGCGCCGGTTTACCTCGCTTGACTGAACTGTCAAAAACAGCGCCATCCAAAAACATGCCCGTATAGTGAACCTTTACTTCACTGCCATATTGAGGCGAGGGCCCGCTGCCCTTTTTTAATACCACATATTTGAGCCCGCTCCCACTGCTCTGCGCATTTGGCCAGCGCTTTTTTATAATAGCCAGGACTTTTTCCCTCTCTTTTTCCAGCCGCTCCTGAGCGGCTCTCTGCGCATACCCGGCCAACCGATCAAATGCCTGCTGATCAACTATAAATCTTTTTGCTTTTAGCCCAATGCGCAGTATGCGCACCTCTTTGATAACATCCCCCTCTTTAATAGAATCTACCACCTGCTTCCCCCTTACTACATGGCCGAAAACGGTGTGACGGCCGTCAAGCCAGGGAGTGGGCTTATGGGTGATAAAAAACTGGCTGCCGTTGGTAGCCGGGCCTGAGTTGGCCATAGAGAGGGTTCCGCTGCGATCATGTTTCAGCTCCGGATGGATCTCGTCGGCAAAGGTGTACCCGGGACCGCCCCTCCCTGTTCCTTCAGGATCCCCTCCCTGGATCATAAAATCCTTGATTACCCGATGAAAGATCAGGCCGTTATAAAAGGGCTTTGTTCCACGGTTTCCCAGCTTGCCCTCAGCCAGACCGACAAAATTTGTTACCGTAAGAGGAGCCCTCTCGAACTCTAAAGCCAGGACGATCAAACCTCTGCTGGTCTCCATTTCCGCATACAATCCATCAGGAAGATTGTCTACAGCGCCGGCCGCGGCTGCCATTATCAATATGCCAAACATGACATATATTATTCTTTTAAACATTCAATTCTCTCCTCATTGATTTAACTCCCCGCTACTATGCGCCAGATAATGGTTAAGATCAATAACCACAGGCCGCAGGCAGCGCTTTAGAATACTTGAATTTTGATAAATGGTCGTAATTTGCTACCACTTCCATTTTATCCACTTATTTTTACTATCATCTACTTGATTTTGTACATAAAAAAGTATATATTATGTACAAGTGAGGTGTTGCTATGGCTTATTTTAGTATTGAAAAAGATCTTATTTCACTTTCCGACTTTAGATCTTCTTACAAAAAGTATATTACACGACTGTCTAAAGAAAGAAATTCCATTGTTTTAACACAAAATGGTAAGGCTGCAGCAGTTCTGGTTTCACCAAGAGAGTATGACCAGCTTACAGGTGAAAATGATATCCTTAACCTGATAGCCTCTCGTTTGCAGGAAATTGCCAACCATGATTTTGTAACCAATGAAGATGAAATGTGGAAAGAGCTTGAAGAGTGAAAATTAAGTTTCTGATCTCTGCAATGGAAGATATGAGATCAATTAAAGCCTTTATTGCAAAAGATAACCCGAAAGCTGCAGTAAGGATGATTAAAAAAATAAGGGCTGCAGTAAAACATCTGGAGGAATTCCCTCATAGTGGCAGGATAATTCCTGAAACAGCAAATCCTCAGCTTAGAGAAGTTATTATATCTAATTACCGTATTATGTATCAGATTTCTGATTCAACGATAAATATCTTTGCAGTATATGAAGGGCACAGGCTCCCTCCATCCTAAAATAACTCACAATCATCCTTGATTATATATATCTGACAATCTTTTATACGCAACCTTCTTATTTGATTTTGGGTATTGAAAGTGGAAAACAACTAAACCGCGCTAACCAAACTTGAGTTTGGGAGAAAACTACTAAACATATAATGTTATGTTCATATGCGTGAGACGCTTTCGGTGTACAGTTTATGCATATTTACGAAAGGAGGAACAAAGTCTCGAGCAGTTAAAATAGCATCGCTTTTTGCATCAGTTTCTACATGTGCTTTTGTTCTATCTTATATCGGGCTACTCAGCTTATCGTGATGTTGCTAAATTTTGTCAGTGAGGTTATAATTAACGTACAAAGGGAGATTTAAAGTCTTTATCCTACTTTCCGCAAGTAAAAAATGCTATTATTCGGCATTTTCCAATATTGTCAATTAGCAGGTGTAGTGATTCTTAGATACTATCAGTAAATCAAGAATCTGTTCTTGAAGCTCAGAAATTGGATCGTAGAAGCATTTCACCATCTTTGTGCCTTCGAATAATATATGCCTTCGCAGGTTTGAAAATAGATCTATTATC
>DRHE01000404.1 GCA_011049745.1 Spirochaetales bacterium
GGTTTCTCAAATCACCTTGGTGGAAATTCAGCACAGCTAAATTCTTAGAAAACCCCCTGCCAGAATATAGCCAATGCCCAAAAGTAATTGGGTTAAAAGAGCAACCAGAACATTATTGGCCATAGCCGGCATTAGTCTGGTTATTTCTTGATGTTTCCGGGCACCCCGAATAGCCTTTATAGCCAGGGGAAGGGTTAGCAAAGCTATGAGAGAGAAGGCTGGCATTTGCCCTACCACTACACCGCCGATTATCCACAAATAAACCACCACCGTCAGTATTGAATAGACTATGCTTTCCTTTACCTTTCCCATAGTGATGGGTAAGGTTTTCCTACCAGCTTTCCTATCAGCCTGGACATCGGGAAATTCATTCAATAGAAGTAGATTATGCACCAGAATGCCAGAGGGTATAGCAGCAATAACCGTGGGAAGGATATAGGCACCGGTCTGAACAAAGTAAATCCCTAGAATTGGCAAGACCCCCATCCCCAACTCAGGCGCCCACTCAGGCCATCTCAATTTGAGTATGAAGGGGGTATAAAGGAGAACACATACTGCAGCTATTAGAAGTAAGGGCAGCAGGAGCCCAGGAACTCCAGCACGATGGAAAGAAGCAAGAATTGCGGTCTGGTCTAGAGAAACCATACTTTCAATTTCATTGAGTCATCCTTCTATGTAGCGTCTTAAATAATTGCGCACAATTCAAACAAGGATTAAATCCTAAAGTCGCTTCGCTCCAAATACTAAATCCGAAGCGCCAAATACTAAAAATTCGCTCAATCAAGTTATTAAGCCTGTCTCATGCTTTATTGAAAAATCCTTGATTCTATGTTTTATGAGCCAGAGCTCTCTGCTTTTCGTAAGCAAAAAGCTCGTCTCTCTTTAGCGGACCTTCTTCAATCTCAATGCCCAGGGTGTTTTTAAACTCTGTTTTATCCAGCTTAGCTCCCGTTACTTCCTCTACAGAGGTAAGCGGTTCCAGTATCTTATCCTTGATCTCTGCCGGAACCCATATGACCTTGAAGAAATCATCAGTTTTTAATTTACCAAGAAAACAGAGAGCGTTCATAACAGTTAGATTTTCTACCTGGGAAATTATGAAACTCGCTATTTTTCTCCCATTCACTCGGATGCTTCCTCTATGCTTATACCAGGCAGCGGCAACTCCAAAGTTTTTTAAGGTTTCCACAAGAATTTCGCCCACTTTTTGATATGCCTGATCAGCGCTTTCAAAAAAGCCACTCTCATAAACCATCTGTACGGAGATCGTGCTCTCAGGATGAACGAAGAGAAGAGTCCTTTCACCGGTTAAAATGACATGTTCGAGAGATGCAACATCTGTCTTAATCTCATTTATCAATGAGGCAAAATTGGAAAGTGCAATAATAGCTTTTGCCCCGCAGTCGTTCAGTATGTGTATTATCTCTCTCCCTTTATACATCGTGTTAAAGGGAACCGCAATAACCCCTAGTTTCTGCAAGGCAAAGAAGGAGTAGATAAACTCCGGGACCTTATGGGAGGAAAGATTGTCTTTGCAAAAATCTACAATCTCCTTTACACTTGAACTTTCTCCCTCTTTAAGTACGACAAACGCTTTAACAGCTTCCCTCATGCTTTTATCATGAACTCCGATAACAGCTACTTCTTTTACCTTACTAAGGGTGTGGATTATCTCTTCCACCTCACGGGGAGATATATTGAATCCGCCCCTGATGATTAAGTCTTTCTTCCGGTCGGTGATGAAAAAGTAACCCTCCTCTTCACAATAGCCTAAATCTCCGCTATGGAACCAGCCGCCCTGCATAGCCTTTTCAGTCTCTTCAGGAGCATTGTAATACCCCCTTGTTATCACTCCTCCCCGTATAACAATCTCGCCTACTTCCCCCTGCTTAAGCTCCCGGTTTTCTTCATCAAAAATCTTCATCTCAACCCCGGGCGCCGGGGAGCCAATAGAACCGGGCTTATAGATAAACCCGGCGATCAGATATATAACTCCTGCCAGGGTTCCAACTAAAGCGCCTTCTCTGGTACCACGGTATAGAGGGCCCCGGCGATAACGGGAAATCCGGTAAGGGCATGGAACCCGAGTCCTACACCCAGGGGTTGGATTCCCACATAGGGTACAATAAAAGCCAGGAGCATGAGTGAGAGTATAATCCGCAGAGCAGGGGATTCATACCTCTCTGCCAATACTTCCACCGGCGAAAGGTAGCGGTTCAGCCGTGACACTGCCCAGAGCCTCGGGCCGAGAAACATATAGAGAGCGGCAAAACCGGCCACGGACCCCCAGATAAAATAGATAAAGGCAGGACCGTGTAAATACAGGTAGCCGGGGTAACCATAGAATGTCCAGCTGCTCGATATGGCGAAGAGGATAAAGAAGAACATCACCACAACCCCTATCGTTCTTCCGACAAGCATGTAGTCTTCTGCTGTTTTCGCCGACACCTTATATCCATAAGCCGCCATCATCAGAATAACCAATCCAAACACCGCTAAAGCGATAATTTCCATAATTAACTCTCCTTAACTTTCCTGCTCTTAACGATAAGGCCAGTGCTGACGCATCAGTATTTTAAATAGGGCCGGGAGGAAGAATTATGGAGTGATGGGATAGGTTTTACCACAGTGCGGGCTGGATCAATCACTCAATTGGTTTTATCCAGGTCTGCTGGGCGGGGAATAATGGATTTCGCCAATGGCCGGGCGTACCGGCCCCATAAGAGATCCCATTTTTTGACTTGGATGAAAAAAAGATTATTACAACAGTCGTAGCTGAAATGGTTGGCGAAGACGCCGCTGCACCTCCGGGCCATCCAGCCACCGGCCGCTCAAGGTCTGCCGAATAAATCGGATGAAACCCTGAAGCCCTTTTTCTTTGACAATATTGACGAGCTTGGCAGAAAAAGCCACAAGAACGTTCAGCAAATGACCAATTCGCATGAGGTAGTGGTAACCCTTCATAGCATTCCAGTTGTAGGAGAAACAGTGCTCGTAATGGTAGCCACAGCGTTTCTCCACCAGAATATCCTCTTCAATACCCCAACGATACCGAGCGCCGAGGTTACATCGGCAGTGGACGTTGCTCCTGCTTAGGGGTTTGCTGGACAGCCAGACATGGCGGGAGTGTTTAGAAATTATCTTGCACGTCTCAGGATCAACCTCGTCCCAACTCTCTTCGCAGACCACCAAATGCACAATCTGTCTTTTTCTTGCATTCGCTCCATAAGTGTATTCAATATCGTTTATCCAGTGGAACTTCTGCTGGCGATCGGCCCAAGCTTGCACAAAACGATCCTCTTCCTCCAGCAGCTTTTTCAGCCCTTCGTACTCCTGCCATATTTGCGGCAACGAACCATCTTGTAGGACGATCATAAACTCCCAATTGTTTCTGCGGCACACTCCCATAACCGGCCCTGAAGCGAACAGCCCATCTAAAAGCAGCAGAATTGGCAAATGAGGGAAGGCTTTCTTTAGCCGCTCGGCAAGCCTATAGAATGCTCTTAGTTCACAGTCCTGTTTCTCACGAGCTATATCACCTTTATGGTAATCCAGAAACTCGCTCATCAGAGGAATCCTCATCCCATTAGCAAAAACTAAATTAGCTTCCAGAACGTAGACGTAATATTGCTTTTGCTTTTGTTCTCCGCTGCTCACTTCTCGTTCCTGCCATTCCTCGCTGTACAACGTTTTACGGACCATCTTTTGCGTCCCATCAATGGCAATAGGGTAGTAACCTCCGTTCAGGTAAGGCTGAAACTTCTTATCACGGATGAGGCTTCGAACCAGCTCTATTTGTGCCGCCTCGATCCGATCCACATCAATTCCTGAAAGCAAGCGGTTCAGCGTGTCATGGTGAGCAATCGTCTCCAGGTCGGGGAAAAGCTGCATAAGCTGCTGCTTAATCTCAGGAGCTGTGAGCTCTTCATTCGCCTGCCTGCGGGAGCCCATTTGCAGCACGAAGCTCAAAATCCCATAGATCAAAAGACAGCTCAGTTTATGCACAATCATCCGGGGGTTTCTCGGATCAGGAATCCGGGAAAGCTCTTTAAGCAGAATCGGTAGCTTCGCCCGGATGATCCTCGCCTGTTCCACCACAGCCTCCGTACGGGCCTCTTCCTCCTGTTCCACTGTTTCATAGGGACTCATGCGGTTCGGCCGGGTAGCTTTAGGCGCCGGTATGAGACCTTCGGCCTCCTTTAGGGTTCGCAATAACTTTTGAGCCTGCTTTATCTCTTTTCTCTTCCTTTTGATCTCTTCACGCCCCGGCCTCCGGCTGGCTTTGCTCATTCTTCCACCCGCCCTTTCAGATCCTCAGAACATAAAATCTCTCGAAACTGATCAGTAAGGGGCTTCACAAAAAGCTTCTTCGGTGTTGTGCTGTAGCTCTTGCCTGACCGAACCAGCCCCTCGCCGGTAGTCATGCCCAGATACTTCCAGCCTGCTGCTTTGTAGCAGATTCCTTGATAGTGGTTCGGGTCAACGAAGCTCTCCATCAAAACCGGCCTGTATCCCCAACAATTCTCCCAGTCCTCTACCACACGCCGGGCAACTTGCCCCAGTACATGACTGGCAAGATTCTTAACCTGAACCCAGGGAAAAATCAAATATCGGCTGTTGTTGATTACCCAGGCCAGATTATTAAGCCGCTGCTCATCACTCCAGCCGATCCATCGTTCCCGCACCCCTAAAGCCCTCGCTGCCCCTGAGAACAACACACATCCCAGCCTGCCCCGCTCACAGCTTATGAAATACCGCATCCAGTATCCAAAAGGCCGCTTGTAGCCTAATAGATGGTAGCGGAAAACATACTCATTCCACAACTCCTGACCCGGCTTCTCTCTGACAACTTCAAGCCATACACGCCCAAGCTTTTTCACCGTGCCTGAAATCTTAAGCCGGGGTTCGGTCCTCGGGCTTACAGCTATCTGTTGAGTATATCTTTGTATTATCCGCACTTTATTTTTTTGCTTTTGAGGAAGCTTCACGACTCCCCTCTCCTCAAGCTTCCTTAAAAGCTTCATGCAGGCCTCCCTCTTCAGGTTACCCGCTGCTGTGTGCCAACCCAGATGCTCACAGATCGTGGTCACCAACTCCTTCAGAGATAAACCAGGAAACATCTCTACAGTCTCGCGTATCTGCTCAACCTCCTCTGAAC